>NZ_RZRW01000311.1:0-6986 GCF_003998745.1 Mesorhizobium sp. M7A.F.Ca.US.014.04.1.1
GATGAGGCCCGCGCCGAGGCGCGTGAAGCCGGAAGGCTGGAGCTCGAATTGAGATTTGCGGGCATCGAAGCCGAGCGCGAAGCCGTGCGCGCCATGTTTCGCAGCGGCGAGATCAACGACCATACGTCGCAGGCGCTGTTTACCGAGATCACGCTCACCGAGGCATTGCTGAGGGGCCGGAAGGCGAGGAAATAACGACGCGCGGGCCTGGCTGGCGCAATCCGGCCAGCAAATTTCGCGTGGCAAACGTGGCGGGGCGAAAACAACTGTGTTAATGGCGCCGCGTGCAGGTTGCCCAAAAGTGGACAGCGGTTTGGGCAACGACATGCATAAACAAAATTGCCCCCGAACCCCGAGGATTTCAGGCTATGGCAACAGCAGCGGCAGTGTCGAACAAATTCGAATCCTTCTTCGAAACCACGCTGGCCGACGCCGATCCGGAGATTTTCGGCGCCATCCGCAACGAACTCGGCCGCCAGCGCCACGAGATCGAGCTGATCGCCTCGGAAAACATTGTTTCCCGCGCGGTGCTTGAGGCGCAGGGCTCGATCATGACCAACAAATATGCCGAGGGCTATCCGGGCAAGCGCTACTACGGCGGCTGCCAGTTTGTCGACGTGGCCGAGGAACTGGCCATCGAGCGCGCCAAGAAGCTGTTCGGCTGCAACTTCGCCAATGTCCAGCCGAATTCCGGCAGCCAGATGAACCAGGCCGTCTTCCTGGCGCTCTTGCAGCCGGGCGACACGTTCATGGGCCTCGACCTCAATTCCGGCGGCCATCTGACCCACGGTTCGCCGGTCAACATGAGCGGTAAATGGTTCAAGGTCGTCTCCTATGGCGTGCGCCAGGACGACCATCTGCTCGACATGGATGCCATCGAGAAGACCGCGCATGAAACCAAGCCGAAGCTGATCCTGGCCGGCGGCACCGCCTATTCCCGCGTCTGGGACTGGAAGCGTTTTCGCGAGATCGCCGACGCGGTCGGCGCCTATCTGATGGTCGACATGGCGCACATCGCCGGGCTGGTCGCCGGCGGCGTGCATCCGTCGCCGCTGCCGCATGCCCATGTCGTGACGACCACGACGCACAAGTCGCTGCGCGGCCCGCGCGGCGGCATGATCCTGTGCAATGACGAGGACATCGCCAAGAAGATGAATTCGGCGGTGTTCCCCGGCCTGCAGGGCGGCCCGCTTATGCATGTCATCGCCGCCAAGGCGGTTGCCTTCGGCGAAGCGCTGAAGCCAAGCTTCAAGGTCTATGCCGAGAGCGTTGCCGCCAACGCCAAGGCGCTCGCCTCCAGCCTCAAGGAAACCGGTCTCGACATCGTCTCCGGCGGCACAGACAACCATCTGATGCTGGTCGATTTGCGTCCGAAGAACGCCACCGGCAAGCGCGCCGAGGCGGCGCTGGGCCGCGCCAACATCACGTGCAACAAGAACGGTATTCCGTTCGACCCGGAAAAGCCTTTTGTCACCTCGGGCGTGCGTCTCGGCACCCCGGCCGGCACCACGCGCGGCTTCGGCCAGGCCGAATTCCGGGAGATCGGCAAGCTGATCGCCGAAGTGCTGGATGGTCTCAAGGTCGCCAATTCCGACGAGGGCAATGCCGCCGTCGAAGCAGCGGTCAAGGCCAAGGTCGTGGCGCTGACCGATCGCTTCCCGCTCTATCCCTATCTCGGCTGACGCGATAGGAAGTTTTGCGGCCTGCTGCAACGACAAGCGTCGTTTCAGCAGGCCGGGGCGACCGACAGGAGCCTTGATGATGCGACCATTTCGTTTCGCCGACCTTGGCGCCGTTGGCGCTCTGGCTGCTTTGATCGCCGGGCCTTTCCCCGGCAACGCCTTGGCGCAAACCGCCCCTGCTCAAGCCGCGCCCGCGCAACCCGCTCCTGCGCAACCCGCACCTCAGCCCGAGCCCGCGGCGCCCGCCCAGACGGCACCCAAGCTCGAAACCTTTGGCAGATGGTCGACCCTGGTCGACGAGGTCGACACCGGTGAGGATCTGCGCAAGACCTGCGCGGCCTCGACCGCCTTTATCGGCGCTGGCGGCGAGAGCGGCGTTCTGACGCTCATCATCACGAACGGCGATGCACTGCCGCCGGATGCCTACCCGTCCGTAACGATCGCCGTCGACAACAAGGCCTTGCCGGCCGGCAAGTCGGTTGCCGCCACTTTCGGCGACGACAAGGGCCGCGTCACTGCCAAGCTCCATTCCGATGGCGCCGTCAACGGCCGGCTCAGTTGGACCGTCGACAACCAGTCCAAGACCAGCCTGGCGCTCCTGCGCGCCATGCGCCGGGCATCGGTGCTTGACGTCTCCTTCGGCGATGCGCCGGTTGGAAGCATATCCATGGACGGCTTCACCAAGGCCTATCGTAGTCTCGGCGCATCGTGCGGGTTTCCGACCGCCGACGTTGCTCCCTGAAGACATCGGTACGCTGTGCGGCTGCTGGCGAGGCTGGCAATCCTGCTTGCGCCTCGCTATCTCTGAAGGGCGAGGGAGCTGTTGGCGACACTTTGCCATCGCTGCAAAAACCTCTAAGCCTTTCGCTTCACCAGATTCGCCAACCAAAGGCTTCTCCATGCGCTGTCCCTATTGCCAGTCGGAAGATACGCAGGTGAAGGATTCTCGCCCCGCCGAGGATGGCGCGGCGATCCGCAGGCGGCGCGTCTGCCCCGATTGCGGCGGCCGTTTCACCACCTTCGAACGCGTGCAGTTGCGCGACCTCGTCGTGGTCAAGAAATCGGGCCGCAAAGTGCCCTTCGACCGCGACAAGCTGTTGCGCTCGGTGGAGATCGCCGTGCGCAAGCGCAATGTCGATCCCGAACGCATCGACCGCGCGGTGACAGGCATCGTGCGCCAGCTCGAAAGTTCCGGCGAGACGGAGGTTGCTTCGGGAGAAGTCGGTCGCCTGGTCATGGAAGCGCTGAAGTCGCTCGACGATGTCGCCTATGTCCGTTTCGCCTCGGTCTACCGCAATTTTCGCGAGGCCAAGGATTTCCATGAATTGCTGGGCGAGCTCAAGGGCGACGAAGTCAAGGGTGAAGAGGAAGCCAGCTGAGCATGACTGCAAGCGAACAGGCCGCCCTTGATCGCCGCTTCATGGCGGCGGCACTCAGACTGTCGCGAAAAAATGCCGGGCGCACCGCGACCAACCCGTCTGTCGGTACGCTGATCGTACGCGATGACGGCAATGGTCCGATGATCGTCGGCACCGGCGTCACCGCTGTCGGCGGCCGTCCGCATGCCGAGACCGAGGCCTTGGCCGAGGCCGGCGACCTCGCGCGCGGCGCCACCGCCTACGTCACGCTGGAACCTTGCGCCCACCACGGCCGCACGCCGCCTTGCGCCAATGCGCTGGTCAATGCCGGCGTTGCGCGGGTCGTCGGTGCCGCCAGCGATCCCGATTCGCGCGTGTCCGGCAAGGGTTATGCGATCCTGCGCGCGGCCGGTGTCGAGGTGGTCGAGAAGGTGCTGGCGGCGGAAGCTGCCGAGCAGATGGCCGGCTATTTGATTCGATCGTTGAGAAAACGCCCGGAAGTGATTCTCAAGCTTGCGCTTTCCAGCGACGGCAAGATCGGCAGGGAAGGTGACGGGCAGGTGTCGATCACCGGCGATATCGCGCGCCGAGAAGTGTATCTGATGCGGGCTGAGGCGGACGCCATACTGGTTGGTATCGGCACCGCCCTTGAGGATGATCCGGCCCTGACGGTGCGTTTGCCGGGGCTTGAGAACCGTTCGCCTGCCCGCATCGTGCTCGACCGCCAGCTCAGGTTGCCGGAGGCCTCGAAGCTGGTTTCGGGCGTCGACCGGGTACCGCTCTATATCGCCGCTTGCCTGGAGGCCGATCCGCTGCGGCGGGCAGCACTCGAACGCGCCGGCGTGCGCTTCATCGGCACCGAGACGCACGAGGGCGGCGTAGCCTTGCCGGAACTACTCGAGGATCTGGCCGCGCTCGGCATGGCCAGCGTGCTGGTCGAGGGCGGCGCCAGGGTGGCGAGCGCTTTCCTGGCCGACGGGCTGGTCGACCGCATCGTGCTGTTCCAGGGACCGGATGCAATCGGCGACGACGGCATTGCATCGCCGATCGACGCCGACCATATCCCGGCAGGATTTCGCAAATTGCGCGACATGCGTTTCGGCGAAGACAGCTACGCCGAGTGGACAAGAGACCTCTAGGGATCAACACCGATGTTTACCGGAATTGTCACCGATGTCGGCACTGTCGCGTCCGTCAAGCCGCTCAGGGAAGGGGCGGGGCTGCGCATCGACACAGCCTATGACCCGCAGACCATCGCCATCGGCGCCTCGATCTCCTGCGGCGGCGTCTGCCTGACAGTCACGGCCTTGCCCGACAGCGCCTCGAATGCACGCTGGTTCGAGGTTGAAGCATGGGAGGAAGCCTTGCGGCTGACCACGGCCTCGGGCTGGAAATCCGGCACCAAGGTCAACCTGGAGCGGGCGCTGAAGATCGGCGACGAACTCGGCGGCCACATCGTTTCGGGCCATGTCGACGGCATGGCCGAGATCATCGAGCGCAAGGATGAGGGCGATGCCGTGCGCTTCACGCTGGAGGCGCCGCGCGACCTGGCGAAGTTCATTGCGCCCAAGGGATCGGTCGCGCTCGACGGCACCTCGCTCACCGTCAACAAGGTCGAAGGCGCGCGCTTCGACGTGCTTTTGATCCACCATTCGCTGACCGTGACCACCTGGGGTGAGCGCAAGGTCGGTGACCGCGTTAATCTCGAGATCGACACCATGGCGCGTTATGCGGCGCGGCTGGTCGAGGCGACGAAAGAGGGGCTTTAAGTGCTGCTGCACTCGACTTAATCAGTTTTAATCGCTATGATTAAATCTGATTGTGAGGCTCTGATGGATACAAAAGTAATCACCGCTCACGTTCCGCTGCCGCTGGCTGAAAAGGTAGATCAACTGGCTGCCCGCCTTGAGCGCCCACGCGGCTGGATCGTCAAACAAGCTCTTTCCGCGTGGGTGGATTTGGAGGAGGAGCGCCGACGGCTCACGCTTGAAGCAATGGCCGATGTCGACGCAGGACGGGTCATCGATCACCAGGCCGTGCAGGCGTGGGCTGAGAGTCTTGGTACCGACAAGCCACTGCCGGTGCCTCGTTGATGGAGTTGAAATGGACCAACAAGGCTTTGTCCGACTTGGTCCGGCTACATGATTTTCTCGTGCTAGCAAATGGCCCGGCGGCCGCACGTGCCGTGCAGTCGCTTACTGCCGCGCCGGCACGGTTGGTCGAATATCCGCGCATCGGTGAGAGACTGGAAGAGTTCGAACCACGAGAAGTGCGTCGCATTTTGGTAGGCAGCTACGAAATTCGTTACGAGATACAGAACACGACAATTTCTGTGTTGCGCCTGTGGCATACGCGAGAGGATCGATAGGACAGGAGTCCATCCAGCAATCTTCCGCTTGCGATGAACCCGGCTTCGGCCTAAGTCACCGGCAACTCCCCGGAGACTTTTATGGCTGGTACATCCCAACACGGCAAAGCCTTCATTCGTCCGAAGGCGAAGGCGCATCTGCTCATTGTCGAAGCGCGCTTTCACGACGACCTTGCCGACGCGCTGCTCGATGGCGCGACAAGCGCGCTCGATGAGGCGGGCGCGACTTATGACGTCGTCACCGTTCCAGGTTCGCTGGAGATCCCCGCGGTGATCACCTTTGCACTGGACGGCGCGACGGAAGGCGGCACACATTATGATGGCTTTGTCGCGCTCGGCACCGTCATCCGCGGCGACACCTATCATTTCGACATTGTCGCCAATGAATCCAGCCGCGCGCTCATGGATTTGAGCGTGCAGGACTCGGTCTGCATCGGCAACGGCATCCTCACCACCGAGAATGACGCCCAGGCCTGGACTCGCGCCAAGCGCTCGGAAGGCGACAAGGGCGGCTTTGCCGCGCGTGCGGCGCTGACCATGATTGCCCTCAAGGAACAATTGGGAGCGCGATCGTGAGCGAACCCGCTTCGCCCGGGCAGCCCGCGATGCGCCACGCCAACAAGCGCGGCGCTGCCCGTCTGGCCGCCGTGCAGGCGCTCTATCAGATGGATGTCGCCGGCAGCGGTGTCTTCGAGATCACCGCCGAGTACGAGGCGTTTCGCCTTGGCAAGGAAGTCGACGGCGCGCTCTATCGCGAGGCCGATGCGCAATGGTTTCGCGCTATCCTGGCGGGTGTCGTCGAGAACCAGAAGACCATCGATCCGATCATCCGCCAGGCGCTGACCGAGGACTGGCCGCTGTCGCGGCTCGATTCGACGCTGCGCGCCATCCTGCGCGCCGGTGTCTACGAACTGATGAAGCGCGAGGATGTCCCGGTCGCCGTCATAGTCTCCGAATATGTCGACATCGCCAAGGCCTTCTACGAGGAAGACGAGCCGAAGCTGGTCAATGCCGTGCTCGACCGTGTGTCACGCCGGGTGCGTGGCGAGGGGCGCGGCAAGGACGCATCATGACGGCAATCGCCGTCGAGGCAGGCAGCGAGGCGCGCCGCACGGCGCTGATCCTGGCCGCATCGCAGGCGATCATCGGCTCGGCGGCCCCCATCGCCATCTCCGTGGGCGCGCTGGCCGGGCAATATCTGCTTGGCCCCGACAAATCATTGGCGACAGCGCCGATCACCGGCTTCAACATCGGCGTGGCGCTCGGCGCGCTGCCCGCAGCGGCCATCATCCGCAGAATGGGCCAGCGCGGCGGCTTCATGACCGGAACGATCGTCACGGCGCTTGGCGGCCTGATCGCCACGCTTGCGCTTTTTCAAGGGAGCTTCTGGCTGTTTGCCTTTGGCTTGCTCACGATCGGTGTCGGCGGCGCCTTCGTCCAGCAGTTCCGCTTCGCCGCCGCTGACAACGCACCGCCGGAATTCAAGGCGCGCGCCATCTCCTTCGTGCTGGCCGGTGGTATCGTCACCGCCATCCTCGGGCCGCAGATTGTTATCTTCACCCGCGAATTGTTGGCGCC
>NZ_RZRW01000312.1:0-6935 GCF_003998745.1 Mesorhizobium sp. M7A.F.Ca.US.014.04.1.1
GCCGGCCTTCCTCCCGCCGCTGTCGATGCCTGCTGCGTCAGGGATGCGGACGCCAAGGCAACCGGCGCATCGGGTTGCGGCTGCGCAACCGATGCCGAGCCGAGAAGAGCCGTATCGGCCGGCATCGATGCCTGACCGGTCCGTCCTGCGCAAGGCGATCTGGGCGCTTGGGCTGACCCAGATCATCGGCTACGGCACGCTCTATTACAGCTTCTCGATGCTGGCGCCGGCAATGGCACGCGAGTTCGGGCTCACGGAAGGCTGGGTATTCGCAGCCCTGTCGGCCTCGCTGTTTGCCGGCAGCCTGTTCGCGCCGACTGCCGGGCGGTGGGCCGACCGCTTCGGCGCCGGCCGCCTCATGACCGTCGGCTCGGTCGCGGCGGCTGTGGCGCTGGCGCTGTGCGCCGTCGCACCCGGCCGCGTGAGCTTCGTTCTGGGATTGCTGGCGATGGAACTGGCCTCCAGCTTCGTCCTCTACAGCGCTGCCTTCGTGTTGATCGTGCAGGTCGGGGTTCCCCGGCCGCAACGCAGCATCACCCATCTGACGCTGATCGCCGGGTTTGCCTCTACCCTGTTCTGGCCGCTGACCTCGGCGCTGCATGCGCATCTCACATGGCGCGAGGTCTACCTTTTGTTCGCCGCTCTCAATCTCGGCCTATGCCTGCCGATCCACGCCTGGCTGATGCGCCTGTCGCGTCGCCACGCAACGGTCACGCCGCATGAGCGCGGCTCCGCCCCCGATGAAGCGGGAATGCCGCTCGATGCGCGGCGCGGCCGGGCCGCATTCCTGCTGATGCTGGCGGGGTTCGCCACCGAAGGCTTCGTGCTGTCGGCGATCCTCATCCACATGGTGCCGCTGACGGCGGCCCTTGGGCTCGGCACCGCAGGCCTCTTCGTCTCGACCCTGTTCGGGCCGGCGCAGGTCGCCAGCCGGTTGATCAACATGCTGTTTGGCGGGCGGCTGCAGCAGACGCACCTTGCCGTCATTGCCGCGTCACTGCTCACGGCCGGGCTGTGTGCGCTGTTGCTGACCACGCCATGGCTGCCCGGCGCCTTCGTGTTCGTGTTCCTGTTCGGCCTCGGCTCCGGCCTCACCAGCATCGTCGGCGGCACCTTGCCGCTCGAACTCTTCGGCCGCGAAGGCTATGGCGCGCGGCTGGGATGGGCGAGCGCTGCCCGTCAGTTCACCTCGGCCTTTGCGCCGTTCGCGCTCGCCTTCATGATGGCGCGGACATCCGTCGCCAATTCGCTGTGGGTGCTGGTGGTCGTCGCCGCGAGCGGCGTGATCGCCTTCCTCGCCATCGCGCTGCTCAGGCGGCGCGGCGCCCCGGCAGCGTTTGCGATTGGCGGCAGCGCGGAAGAGGCGACCTGACCGCCCGCCTTTAGTGCCGCAGAATCTTGCTCAGGAAAGCGCGGCTGCGGTCGGTCTTGGGGTGTGAGAAGAACTCGTCGGGCGTGCCGCTTTCGACGATGGCGCCAGCGTCCATGAACACCACGCGCTGGGCGACCTTGCGGGCAAAGCCCATCTCGTGCGTCACCACCATCATGGTCATGCCTTCCTCGGCGACCGCGACCATGACGTCGAGCACTTCGGAAATCATCTCGGGATCGAGCGCCGAGGTCGGCTCGTCGAACAGCATGATTTTGGGCCGCATGCCGAGGCAACGCGCGATCGCCACGCGCTGCTGCTGGCCGCCGGAGAGCTGTGCTGGATAGGCATTGACCTTGTCGGCGAGGCCTACCTTGGCCAGCAATTCGCGGCCGGCCTTTTCGGCTTCGGCACGCGGGATCTTGCGGACATGGATGGGGGCGAGCGTGACGTTTTCGAGTGCCGTCTTATGCGGGTAGAGGTTGAACGACTGGAAGACGAAGCCGATCTCGGTGCGCAGCTGGGTCATGTTGGTGGCGGGGTCGCCCAGGCGCTGGCCGTCGACGACGAGATCGCCGTCCTTGATCGCCTCCAGGCCGTTGACGCAGCGGATCAGAGTGCTTTTGCCCGAGCCGCTCGGGCCGCAGACGACGACCACTTCGCGCGGTTCGACGCTGAGCGTGATGTCCTTGAGCACGTTGAGCGAGCCGAACCATTTGTTGACGCCGCGAAAGTCGATCATGCCGGTTTTGGCAAGGCCCGTTTTGGTCATGTTTTCTGGACCTTTGGGGTTGGAAGTCACAACTGCACCTCGGCATGCGCCGCGCCCATGCGCTGCTCCAGCCGGCGGGCCAGCATGATCAGCGGATAGCAGACGATGAAATAGCCGACGCCGACGAGGAAGAACACCAGCAGGCCGTTGGGCACACGCTGCACCACCAGCCAGCCGACGCGGGTGAGGTCGGTCAATCCGATGGCCGAGACGACAGAAGAATCCTTGATCAGCAGCACATACTGCCCGACCAATGGCGGCAGCACGATGCGCATCGCCTGCGGCAGCACCACCTGGCGCATGCGCTGCCAGCGCGACAGGCCGGACGCCAGTGCCGCCTCGACCTGGCCTGTCGGCACCGAGCGGATGCCGGCGACGACGATCTCGCAGATGAAGCAGGCAGCCAGATTGGTCAGCGCGATGATGCCGGCGGTGAAGGCATCGAGTTCGATGCCGAACTCAGGCAGGATGAAGAAGATCAGGAAGATCTGCACCAGGAACGGCGTGCCGCGGATCAGGTCGACCCAGGCCCCGATCAAACCCGAGATCAGACGGTTGCCGCCGGTCCGCAGGATGCCGAGGGCGAAGCCGAGCAGCGTGCCGAGCACCAGGCTGATCAGCGACAGCAACACGGTCATGCCGAGGCCGCGCAGGGCCAGTGGATAGGAGCCGGCGAGGCTTTGCAGTTGTTGCCAGATCATGTCCGCGCCCCCGCTGTGCCGAGCCAGCGGCTGGAGAGCCCAGCCAGTCCTTTCAGGCCGTAATAGAGCAGCAGATAGAAGGCGGCGATGGTGAGGAAGCCTTCCGCCGGCATGAAGCGGTCGGAGGCGAGCAATTGACCGGCGCGTGTCAGTTCCGAAACCGAGATCAGCGACAAAAGGGCGGAATCCTTGACCAGCACGATCGCCTGGCCGAGCAGCGGCGGGATCGTCACCTTGAAGGCTTGCGGCAGGACGACAAGGCGCATGCGCTGGACATAGGTCATGCCCGAAGCGACGCTGGCCTCGACCTGGCCGCGCGGGATCGACAGGATGCCGGCGCGAATGATTTCAGCGATATAGGCGCCGCTGTTCAGCGACAACGCGAGGATGCCGACGACGAGTTCCGGCAGAACGAAGCCGAGCCGGGGCAGGCCGAAATAAAGAAAATAGAGCTGCGCCAGCAAGGGCGTGGCACGCACCGCATCGATATAGGCCTTGGCCGGGGCGCGAAACAGCCAGCCGCGCTGCAGATTCATGGCGCACAGCACGATGCCGACGATGAGCGCGCCGACAAAGGACAGCGCCGACAGCCAAACGGTCGTGACCAGGCCCTGTCCGAACAACGGCAGGTATTCGACGATGGTGCGGAAACTGAAATTTTCGAGCATCGTTGGGTGAAATCCCCAGAGCGCAGGCAACGACAGATGAAACGAAATTCCGGGCGGCTTCGCGGCGTTTAAGATGCGCGCGAAACCGCCTGGATTTATCGCTGCTTAGTGATCCTTCTTCCAGGCGTCGGAATTGACCCAGTAGTCGAGGTTCTTCTGCAGGCGGCCGTCGATAGTGACCTGGTTGAGGAACAGGTTCATCCAGATCAACAGGTCCGGCTCATCATAGCGGGTGGCGAAGGCAAGCGGCTCCTTCGACAGAAGGTCCGGCATGATGGTGAAGGTGCCGGCCGGATAGGCGGTCGACTGGCCCTTGACCGCCGAGACGTCGTTGACGCCGCAGTCGGCCTGGCCGTTGTTGACGGCGTCGAGCAGCAGCGGACCGCCACCCTTGTAGCTCTTGATGTCGGCATCGGGGAAGGCGTTCTTGGCTTCCTTCTCGCCGGTGGCGCCGAGCAGCACGGCGATCTTGGTGCCCTTGGCCTTGCAGTCCTCGGTGGTCTTGAACTTGCTGTCGGCCTTGGTGAAGACGGTGCTGCCCGTGTACATGTAGGGCGTGGTGAACGCGACCTTCATGCCGCGCGCCAGCGTCGGTGTCATGTCGGCGACCAGCAGGTCGGCCTTGCCCGACAGCAGCGCCGGGATCAAACCATCCCAGTCGAAGTCGAGGAAGGTGATTTTCACACCCATTTCCTTGGCCATCAGTTCGGCCAGTTCGACCGAACTGCCGGTGCGTTCGCCATTGGCGCCGACCAGCGAGAAGGGCGGTCCCTGGGTCTGCACGGCGACGCGCAATTCGCCGCGCTTGGTGATGTCGTCGAGCGTACCCGCACTGGCCGCAGCGGTGAGCCCGGCGAGCGCAAGCCCGGCGATGAAAAGTCTTCCGGCGATGAAAAGTCTGGCAATCTTCATTTCGGTATTCCTCCCTGTTGTCGTTAATGTCTGCCCGCGGTTCTCCTTGGGCTCCTTTTTGAGCGGCAGCGCCGTTGCCGGCGGCAGCCACCGTTCGAAAATCTTTCGCCTCAGTCCCGTGCCACCGTCTCGGAAACCGTGATGCCACGCCTGGCCAATTCATCGAAGAACCTGATGTCGGGCACATCCAGCAGCGGGTTCAAAAAGCCGGGTCTGGTGATCTCGCCCCTCGCCAGCATCTGCGCCACGATGCTGGCGGGATAGCCGACGCCGAGGCTCATGCCGAACAGGCCGGAAACGAGATCGCGTTCGATGATCAGGTCCGACGTCACCGTCTTGGCGCGGCCTCCTTCGAGGCCGGAAAAGACATTGCGCATCACGCAAAGATCCTTTTCGCCGGGGCCGTATTGCAATTGCGGGCCGAGCAGCCGGCCAAGGAATTCGCGCGGGCTGTTGGAGGTGCCGGGCACCTTGTCCTCAGAGAGGAAACCGAGTTCCTTCAACGGCGCCCAGAAGGCCGACCATCCCGGCCAGCGCAGTGTGTAGCGGCCGGAGCGGCGCAGCCCTTTTGCGGCGTCCAGCATCTCGACATAGTGGAGCGCGTCGCCATTGGGGAAGGCTTCGAGCCTGCCGAGACCGGCAACCTCGATTTCATGGATGAACGGATTGTCGTGCTGCTGGCCGGCAGGCACCGCGACACGGTTCCCGTCCTCAATCATCACGCTGTCGCGGTTCTGGCTGACCAGGACCATGTCGAAATTCCAGCTCACCTTGTAGCACAGCGGCTTGGCCATCGCCTGCGGCTCGGGGATGCCGCCGCAATAGGAATCGATCGAAGAAATCGAGTCGAACTGCCTGGCGGCGCGCGCGTAGAGCACGAGGTCGATGCCGGGGTCGAGCCCGCATTCGGTCATGATCGAGACACCGGCCTGTTCGGCGGCCGGCGCCAGGTCGGCGATCGACTTGGCGTAATTGGTGGTGACCAGCGGCGTGCGCGTGGCAATCGCGGCCTTTACCGCCTCGCGCATCAGCGGCTGCGGCAACAGGTCGATGACGGCGTCGACATCATCAAGCACAGTGGCCAGGGCCTGGCCGATCGCGCCCTCAGGCACCACGAAGCGCACGCGGGCAAGATCGGTCAGGCCGGCAAGCCGGGCAGGGCCGTCCGGCGCGGTGTCGACGCAGACAATTTCCTCGACGCCGTCGCTGGCGACGAGGTCGGCGATTGCCGCCCGGCCTTGCAGGCCGAGGCCGCCGAGAACCGCGATCTTCATGCCGGCTCCTTGCGGTCGTCCGACCAGCAGCCTTCCGGCAGGCTGACCCATTTGTTGCAGGACGCCATGACGACGAAGGTCTCGCTGCGCACCACTTCGCCCGGCTCGCCGGCGCCGGGGATCAGTTCGCTGGTGACGCGGTAGAGATCGGCGACGTCACCGGCCACCGTCACGTCGACGATGATGTCGAAGCGTCCGGTGACCACCGAGGCCGAATTGACGAAAGGCAGTTCGGCAATGCGCTGCGCCAGTTCGCGGGCCCGGCCGCGCCCTTGGGCATTGATGCCGACAATGGCGGAGATCAGCTCGGGGCGCTCGGTCAGGTTCAGCAGCCCGACGATCTTGAGTAGGTTGCGGTCGAGCAGGTTGCGCAGCCGCGAGCGCACCGTCGGCACCGAAATCGCCAATATCTCGGCGATCCGGTTGATGCCCGGCTGGGCGTCCTGCGACAGCTGTTTGACCAGCCGCCGATCGGTCAGATCGAGATGTTCCCGCAAAGTCCCCGTCTTTCACAAAAGGAAAAAAGTTTGGCGATTTTTTTGCCAATGTGCAAACAAGCTACGTCACGAACATTTGAAAAGCAAGGCAATGATTCAGCGCTGATGGGGATAGGTGCTCGCTGTCCGGCTCACGCCAGCGCTGTCGCGAGCAATTTTGCCTGCGGTGTCAACTCGTCGAAGCGGCGGGCGCAGAGGTTGAGCTGGCGCGTTGCCCAGTCATCGGTCAGCCGCAGTGTGCGTAGCGTCCGCGCCGAGCGGCGGGCGGCACTTTCCGGCACGATGGCGATGCCGGCACCTTGCGCGACCAGCCGGCAGACATTGTCGAGGCCGGGAACGTGGATGCGGATATGCAGATGGCCGCCAAGGCGGGCCGCCTGGCGGGCGATGTGCTCCTGCAGCGCATGGCCGGTGCTGAGGCCGACGAAAGATTCGCCGAGAAGCTCAGTGAGGTTGACGGTGCGGCCTTCAAGGCCGGGCCGGTTTCGCGCGGCGATCACCACCAGCCGGTCGATGAAGAACGGTTTCTGCTCGAGGTGCGCAAGGCCGGCCCAGGTGGCGGCGATGCCGAGATCGGCCGCACCACTGGCCACGGCTTGCGCGATCTCATGGCTGGGGCGCTCGTCGAGCTCGATGTCGATGCCGGGATGCGCGACAAGGAAGGCGGGCAGGATCTCGCGCAGCAACTCGGCTGTGGCGGCGGGGTTGGCCATCAGCCGGAAGCGGGCGCGCAGGCCGGGGG
>NZ_RZRW01000313.1:0-6922 GCF_003998745.1 Mesorhizobium sp. M7A.F.Ca.US.014.04.1.1
CGGGTTCATACCCGAGGCAACCGCCTTGGCCCCTTCCGTGACGATCGCCTGTGCAAGCACCGTTGCGGTCGTCGTGCCATCGCCGGCAAGGTCGTTGGTCTTGGAGGCCACCTCACGCACCATCTGGGCGCCCATGTTCTCGAACTTGTCCTCCAGTTCGATCTCCTTGGCGACGGTGACGCCGTCCTTGGTGATGCGCGGCGCGCCGAACGACTTGTCGATGACCACATTGCGCCCCTTGGGACCGAGCGTCACCTTCACCGCATTGGCAAGGATGTCGACGCCGCGCAGCATCTTCTCGCGCGCTTCGGTATGGAATTTCACTTCTTTGGCAGCCATTGGATCACTCCTTTATCTAGGCAGCATTCGTTGACTGGTTGGATACAAGAAGCCGTCAGGCGGCCTTCTTCACTTCGGCGATCTCATCGATGATACCCATCACGTCGCTTTCCTTCATGATGAGCAGGTCCTCGCCGTCGAGTTTGATCTCGGTGCCGGACCATTTGCCGAACAGGATGCGGTCGCCGACCTTGACATCGAGTTCGACAAGCTTGCCGCTGTCGTCGCGCGCGCCGGGACCGACGGCGAGCACTTCGCCTTCCTGCGGTTTTTCCTTTGCGGTATCGGGGATGATGATGCCGCCGGAGGTCTTCTCCTCGGCTTCAAGGCGGCGGACCAGAATACGGTCATGCAATGGACGGAACGCCATGTCGTTCTCCTCGTGGACAAACAGGTTTTGAGGTTCCTCCGCACCGAACCGGCAATATCGGACCGGTGCGGAACGCCGCGACCCTTCGTCAGGCATCGCGGCGCATATCGAGCTAGTTTTGCCCTTTTTCGGTTTCAAGAGACCAGCGCAAAAATTTTTATATTCGACAAGAAAGAGCGCCAAGACACTGTTATGGCGTGGCTATTTTCGGAACCCGCGAGCTTCTCGCGGCGTTGTTTAAAGAGGGACAGAACCAATCGCCCCGGCCCGGCATTGGGCGGGTTCGACACAAATGCCGCCGGCTCGATGCCTCAGCGGAGAAGGAGAAAGACATGGCCGATACGGTCAGCAACGAATTCCGCCTGCAAATGGAAGGTTATGGCCTGACGACGGCCGAAATCCACTATTACCTGCCCGATCATCCAAGCCTGCTTCAGCTCTATGTCTGGCAGGACTATGATCTCGCTCCAGCCTTTCCCGAACTCAAGGGTTTTCTCCAATATTGGGAGCGCGAACTCGATGGTCCGCTCCACTCGGTTCGCGTTGCTCATCACCAGCTCATCCAGCCTTCGGAATGGCGGGCCGTCGAGGGCATAATCACGGTCCACTAGGGTCTTTGCGACGGCCTCCGCTACGTAGGGAATCACGACATTGGGGCAGGCTCTCGCCGGCCCCACGCAGCGCGACAGCCAACAACCTCCACTCCAAGATTTCCAATTTCCGTATTGTAAAACGATCGCGCCGCGCTAGCCTGAAATCAGATGCGAGGCGGGGAAGAGGAATGGAGCTCCAACTCAACGGCAAGGTGGCGCTGGTCACCGGCTCGACGCAAGGCATTGGCCGCGCCATCGCCGAGACGCTGGCGCGCTGCGGCGCGGGCGGCCTGCTCGTCACCGGGCGCGAGAAGACGCGCGGCGATGCCGTTGCGGAAGAGCTTTCGCGGCTCGACACGCCGACGGTTTTCGTCGCCGCCGACCTCGCCGACCCGGCAGCCCCTGCCCTTTTGGCGCAAGCCTGCATCGAGCGCTTCGGCCGCATCGATGCGCTGGTCAACGCCGCAGGGCTGACCGACCGGGCCTCGTTCCTCGATGCCGATCTCGACGGCTGGGCCTCGCTGTTCGCGGTCAACGCGCGGGCGCCGTTCTTCCTCATGCAGGCGGCCATCGCCGACATGAAGAAGCGCGGAGAGCGCGGCGCCATCGTCAACATCCTGTCGATCAACGACCATTGCGGCTCGCCGGAGCTCGCCGTCTATTCCGCCAGCAAGGGCGCGCTGGCCACGCTGACCAAAAACGCCGCCAACGCCCATCGCTTCGATCGCATCCGCGTCAACGGCATCAATGTCGGCTGGACCGACACGCCGGCCGAACGCGTCATGCAAGCCGACACGCTGGGCAACGGGCCGGGCTGGCTCGATGCCGCCAACGCCTCGCAACCCTTCGGCCGCCTGTTCTCGACCAGCGATATCGCCAACCTCGCCGTCTTCCTGCTTTCGGATGCTGCCGGGCCGATGACCGGCACGCTCGTCGATCAGGAACAGTGGGTGATTGGGGCGAACCGGTGAGCGCCATCGAAACGCAAGCGCCTGCATGACGCATCTCGCCGTCGGCGATTTCACGGTTGCCATCAGAAATTTGTCGCGATGACGGTGACTGAAAAAGCCTATCGCATCATTCGCTCAAAGCACCCGCGCCGCCTCACAGCGCCAGGCTTCCCTGCTCCACCTCCTCGGCATTCGGATCTCCCGGTGCGGTGGCCCAGGCCAATTCGACCAGTGTCACGGTGCGCCGGCCTGTCCCGTCGAGTTGGCAGACGATGAGGCCCTGCTCCTCGATATAGGTCAAGAGGCGCCGGGCGCGGCGCAGCGAGTGCGAGCCGTAGGCGCGGGCGATCGCGGCGTCGCTCGGGCAAGGCCAGCCCTCCTTCGCCGCGCGGGCAATCATCATGAACACGCCCTGCATGTCGTCGGGCAGCAGCGACGCGCGGACGGAAACGTCCCGCCATGCGTCGTCCTGTGTCGTCTCTGACCCAAGGCCGGCCCGGGCGCGCGTCAGCATGCGGCGGAACTCCGGCAGGTCGGGCACGACCGAGGCCAGGCCTTCGATGCGGCAGCGGACCACGAACTCCTGATAGAGCACGCCGATCACGCGAAAACCCGCGTCGGGCTGCGCCAGGATGGCGCGCAGCACACGGTCCACGCGCTCGCGGCGCTCGGCCAGATCCTCGGCGCTGACTTGCGGCTCCGCCGGTTCGGGGCGGATTTCCAAGGCCGCCGACTTCGCCGCCATCAACTGGTCGAGCAGGTCCGGCGACGCCGGGCGACGCGGCGTGCGCACCGTTTCGGGCGGCGGCGCCGCCAGGATGATCGCGCGTGCATCCTCGAGTGCTGCTTCCGGCATCGCCATCAGCCGCGGCGTTCCGTTGCGCGGGCTCGTATCCGTCGGGCCGATGCGCAGGCCCAGCGGACGGCGCGACAGCGCCGGGCCGAGCGCCATGAACTGCCCGCGTTCCAGGTCGCGAAACGCCTCCGCCTGGCGCCGCTCCATGCCCAGAAGGTCGGCGGCACGCGCCATGTCGATATCGAGGAAGGTGCGGCCCATGAGAAAATTGGACGCCTCGGCGGCGACGTTCTTGGCGAGCTTTGCCAGCCGCTGGGTGGCGATGATGCCGGCCAGCCCGCGTTTGCGGCCACGGCACATCAAATTGGTCATGGCGCCGAGCGAGAGCTTTCGCGCTTCGTCCGACACCTCTCCGGCCACCGCCGGCGCGAACAGCTGCGCCTCGTCCACCACAACCAGCATCGGGTACCAGTGGTCACGGGCGACCTCGAACAGCCCGCCGAGGAAGGCGGCGGCACGCCGCATCTGGTTCTCGGCGTCGAGCCCTTCGAGATTGAGCACGGTGGAGACGCGATGCATGCGCGCCCGCTCGCCTGCCGCCTGCAGGCCGCGCTCGGTATGCTGCTCGGCATCGATCACCAGATGGCCGTAACGGTCGCCCAGCGAAACGAAGTCGCCCTCGGGATCGATGATGGTCTGCTGCACCCAGGGCGCGCTCTGCTCCAGCAGGCGCCGCAGCAGATGCGACTTGCCGGAGCCCGAATTGCCCTGCACCAAAAGGCGCGTCGCGAGCAGTTCCTCGAGATCCAGCTTCGCCGGGGCGCCTGCGGTCGTCTGTCCCATCTCGATCGCAACGGTCATCTCGACTCAGGCGCTCCTTTCGCAGACGGGCTTATCAACTGGGTCACGGCCCGTCGAGCGTGCATGACCGCCCGCGGCGTGTTGCGCACAACTGTGCAGGCACCGTCTGGAGGGGTCATCAGCCGATGCCTGGCGCAAACTTTGGGTTGACCCCTTCGGACCACGAGGCGACACTCCTCCCAACGCTACGAGTGCGAGGAGGAATGCGATGGACGAGCCCGAACGGTGGCGCCACATGTCGACGGCGCCGAAGGACGGCAGCCGCATCCTGGTCACTGTGCGTCCGTCCGAGCAGGGACCGGCGGAAGTCGACCTTGCCTATTGGTCGCGTGCCGACCAGTTCGCCTCGGAAGGCTGGCGCGCGTCGGACTCTTCGCCCGGGCGCGTCATCGAATACGCCGACCCGGAACTGAAATGCTGGATGCCGCTGCCCACCGCCAACCTTAGCCGCGCGTCGATGCCGGCGCCCTGGGAAGGCGAAGACGCCCAGCAGTTGGATGGGTCCGGGATTTGAGGGGCGCAAGAAATTGGCGAAAGCCGCAAAGCTGCCAATCTCCCCCCTCGTGGGGGAGATTAGCAGTTTCGTTGCCAGCTCGTTAAAACTTGCCTCTCAGAACAGGAACGCGGCTGTGGCGGGGTTGGGTCCGTTGCGGCCCTCGGGCGAATCCATGCCGCGGATCGTCTGCAGGTCCTGCGCATCCAGTTCGAAATCGAAGACATCGAAATTGGCGGCGATGCGATCCCTGCGGATCGACTTTGGAATGACGATCAGCCCCTCCTGGAGATGCCAGCGGATGATCGCCTGTGCGACGGACTTGCCATGTTTTTTGGCGATGCCTGCAATGGTCGGATCGCCGAGCAGCCGGCCGCTGCCCAGAGGGCTCCAGCTTTCGATACGGATGTCGTGCTTGGCATGAAAGTCCCTGACACCGCGCTGCTGGAACTGGGGATGCAGCTCGATCTGGTTGACGACGGGCGTCACACCGGTCTCGCCGATGATCCGCTCCAGATGGTCCTGGTTGAAGTTCGAAACGCCGATCGATTTGATGCGGCCGGCCTGCCTGAGTTCGACCAGCGTCTTCCAGGCCTCGACATATTTGTCCTGGCTGGGCACAGGCCAGTGGATCAGGAACAGGTCGATCTGTTCGACGCCGAGCTTCTCCATCGTCTCGTCGAAGGCGCGCAAGGCCGCATCGCGCTGGTGCGCGCCGTTGCGCAGTTTCGAGGTGATGAACAGCTCAGCCCGCGGCACGCCGGCACTGCGGATCGCCTCTCCGACCCCTTCCTCGTTCTGATAGCCTTCGGCGGTGTCGATCAGGCGATAGCCGGCCTCGATGCCCCAACCCACCACGTCGGCGGTGATGTCCTGGTCGACCTGCCACACACCGAGGCCGAGTTGGGGAATGGCGGAGCCGTCGTTCAATGCAATCTGTTCGGGCATGGTGGGCTGTTCAGGCATGAGGGATCCTTTGCAAAGCTGGGCCGGGCGTCCGCCCGGCGCACAGCCTATCTAGGTCCGACAAGGGGCAACGGCCAGCCGACAGCGGACAAATTGCCGTGTGAAGTGCGCCTGCAAGTGTGACTTCGGCGTCGGCCGCATCCTCACCGCGGCCGGCGCACCGCCCGCACCACCCCGGCGGATGTGCTGCCGCAATAAAGGCGGTCGCCGCCATCGGATTCCAGCCCCGACACGCCCATCCCGGCCGGCATGTCGAGCTTCTCCAGAACCTTGCCTGATTTCGGGTCGACGCGGCGCAGGTCGCTCTGGTCGCCTTCCCAGGTGGCGTGCCACAGCTCGCCCTCGACCCATGTCACCCCGGTGACGAAGCGGTTGGATTCGATGGTGCGCAGGATCGCACCGGTTTCCGGGTCGACCTGGTGGATCTTGCGTTCGCGGTATTGTCCCACCCAGAGCGTTCCTTCGGCCCAGGTCAGCCCGGAATCGCCGCCACCACCGGGCGCCGGAATAGTCGCCAACACCTGGCCGGTATCAGGGTCGATCTTCTGTATCAGGTCGTTGGCAAGCTGGAAGAAATGCTGGCCGTCCCAGGCGGTGCCGGCATGCGCCGCGACATCGATCGAGCGCAGGTTCTGCCCGCTCTCCGGATCGAAGGCGTTCAGCTTCTCGCCCGAGGCAAACCAGACATTGCTGCCGTCAAAGCTCACCCCATGCACCCTCTCCACATCGGCAAAGGGTCCGTATTCGCGCAGGATTTCGGCCGTTGACTGTTTCATGTCCTTGTCCTCATTGAGATCCGATGTCACTTCCTAACCGTTCGGCAGCGGGGCCGGGAGTAACAAGGTGGTCGTGAATCCCACCAGTGGAGGCGTCATCCAGCGGCGCGCCCGGCCGTGACCGAAAAACTGCACCTTGCCGGCCTCGCCAAGCTGCTCCAACGCCCGCTGCACGCTGCGCTGCCCGGTGCCAAGCGCCAGCGCCAACGCCGAACTCGCCCAGGATTCACCGTCGGCAAGGAAAGCCAGCACCGCCGCGTGCCGCTCCTCGATCGGCCGCGCCAGCACCAGCACCTCGCGTGCCTGGCGCGGCGCCAGCGCGAAGCCCTGGCTGGTGGCGCCGATGTCGGCCAAGCCCCGCAATTCGGTGCGCAGCCGGCCGATCTCGACCCGCAGCCGCGCCCGATGCGATTCATCGGCGTGCCTGCCGCCGAAGGCTTGCGCGATCAGCGTCGCCCTGGACACATCGCCTGGCCACGCTTCGGCGAGCGTACGGGCCAGCGCGAACAGAACCGGGCGCGTGGCCAGCGAGACCGTTTTCTCCTGTTGGCGCACGACATATCGGAAATTATCGACCAGCAGCGCCGGCGACGCCTGCAACGCCTCGACGTCCTCAAGCAGCAACGGGCGCTGCTCGCCAGCCGCGATCAGCCGCGCCGCCGGCGTGTCCAGCGCCAGGAATGCGCGGTCGACTTCAGCGATGAGCCCCGCAATGCCGTCCTGGCGGGCGGCGTGGCGTGCCCACTCCAACGCCCTGCGCGCCGGCTTCGTCTTGAGG
>NZ_RZRW01000314.1:0-6913 GCF_003998745.1 Mesorhizobium sp. M7A.F.Ca.US.014.04.1.1
CTCGATCTCTTGACCACGCCCTATGTCTTCAACCCGGATGAGGCCCGCGCCATGACCAAGGCCGGTGCCGACATCGTCGTCGCCCATATGGGCGTGACGACAGGCGGCTCGATCGGCGCCACGTCAGCCAAGTCGCTCGACGACTGCATTCAGGAGATCGACGCCATCGCCAATGCCGCGCGCTCGGTGCGCAAGGATGTCATCCTGCTTTGCCATGGCGGCCCGATTTCGATGCCCGACGACGCCCGTTACATTCTCTCCCAGGCCAAGGGCCTGCACGGCTTCTATGGCGCCAGCTCGATGGAACGGCTGCCGGCGGAAGCCGCGATCGCCAAGCAGACGGCCGATTTCAAGGCCGTCGCGCTCGGCGGCCAGAAGACCACATTCAAGAAAAAGAAGGGATGAGTGAGATGACCGACAAGAGCAAAGTGTTCGTGTACCCGAAGGACGTCAGCGCCTTCGGCTTCGACTGGGGAAAATTGGCGCTGACGGTGGCGCCCGAAGTGAATGGCGCAACCCGCTTTTCCGGCGGGGTCGTCGACCTGCCTTCCGGCAAGGGCCACACGCGCCACAACCATCCGGGCGCGGAAGAAATCATCTTCGTCATCTCAGGCCATGGCGAACAGATGGTCGAGGACGAGAAGGGCAATCCGATGGTCGAGAAGGTCGGCCCCGGCTGCACCATCTACGTGCCGGAAAGCCGCTTTCATTCGACGCTCAACACCGGCGACGGGCCGATGCAGCTGTTCGTCGTCTATTCGCCGGCAGGACCTGAACTGGTTTTGCGTGAGCTGCCGGATTTCAGGCTGATTCCGCCGGGGCAGTGATCTTTCCTCGGTTCCGGCTCCGACCTCTGCCCTCGGGGAGAGGTCGGATTGCCCCGAATTGCTTTTCCCGGATGGCAATCCGGGTGAGGGGGCAGCAGCCTCAATACCAGCTAGGCCGTCCCACCCCTGTTCCACCCCCGGCCCCGATCACCGAACATCACGTATCCGCTCTCCGTCACCGCCAGCGTGTCTTCCAGCTTGATGAAGCCCCGTGTCGGGTGAAGCATGGTCGTCTCCACCGACAGCACCATGTTCTTCTCCAGCGGTTTGGCCGCATAGGTGCCTTCATAGGTCACCGGGTGGTTGGTCATCAGGAACGGCGCCTCGTGCGTGATCAGCCCCATGCCATGGGCGAAGAAATCCGTGTAGGGCGCGACCTTCGAAGCCTTCAGCACGCCCTCGGCATGCGAAATCATGTCGCCGCCCAGCGTGCCCGCTTTGACTTTTGAAAAGGCCGCCTGCTGCACCGTCTCGACCTCGGCCAGCAGATCTTCCAGCTCGGCATCCGGTTCGCCGAGAATGCCCATCCGGCAGAGGTCGCCTATATAGCCGTGATAATTGCCGCCGGAATCGATTGACAGCACCTCGCCTTTTTTCCACGCCTGCGGTGAAGCGGCGCGGTTGTGGCTGGCACCCAGCGTCAGCAGGCAATATTCGAAATGGATGCCGCGATTGGTTTCCTCGCGCCGCAGCTGCTCGATGATCTCGCTTTTAGTCGTGCCTTCACGCGCCCAGGCAATGGTCGCCAGCATGGAATCGGTGATCAGTTCGGAGGCCGTGCGCAGCTTCTCCAGCTCCGCATCGGTCTTGATGGCGCGCATGCGCTCCAGCATGTCGGTCGCATCGATCAGCCTGGCATCCGGCAACGCCTTGCGGATCAGCGTATAGGCGTCCGATGGCAGGAAGCCAGGCTCGATGCCGATGCGCGCGCCGGCCTTGCCGATCTTCTGCAGGTGCTCGACCGCAAGGTTGGCGGCGTCGAGCGTGCCCCAGCAGGCGGCGTGCAGCGTCGGCGTCCAGAACGGATTGTTCTGGTGCTCGCCGCCCTCCATGCGGTTGCCGATATAGGCGGCATGGTCCGGCCCGCCCTTTTCGTACACGACGATCGGCAGGTACCGGCTGTGGCCGATCGCATCCATGGCGGCGAAGAAGATGAACTTGTAACCGCCCAGCAGGTATTGCGTGTTGTGCTTGGAGGTGGCGAGCAGCACATCGATGCCGGCCTCCTCCATCAGCCGGTCGACCCTTGCCTGGTCGAACGGGATATTGCCGACGGCATTCTTGCCCGGAGCAATGTTCATCTCTCTCTCCCTGAATTGCCTGGGACCGCCGGCCGTTCCGCTCGCGATCCCCTGGCCATGACTCAAATCTGCACCATTTTGCCCGTTCTGGTCCAGCCAGAAATAGGGCAAACAGCACCGTTCCATGTCATCATACCTTTGTCCGTCGCATATCCCATCAATTTGGTCCTACCAGATTGACGTGATAGAAGCGCATATTCCAAACTGGTCCAGCGGACGAAAATTTCAAAGCCAAGCGAGGATGCGCCAATTCCGTCTCTGGCGAAACCCTCGGCAAGGCTCATAATCGCCGCCGCAAGGATGCTGGCGGGCTTGCCGGCGTTCGAGGGGTATTGGCGCGCCCAACCGGGTCGCGGAGAGGACGGAGTTCGATCATGTCAGGTTTCACGATTTCCAGGCGCACGATGCTTTCCGGCTCGGCAATGCTGCTGGCCTCCACCGCCATGCCGACACCGGGCTGGGCGCAGACGCCGAAGAAGGGCGGGCGGCTTGTGCTTGCCGCCGATTCCGAACCGCGCAACCTCAACCCGGCGATCGTCGCTTCCAACGGCGTCTTCTTCATCTCCAGCAAGATCGTCGAAACGCTGGCCGAAGCCTCCTACGACGGCAAGGACGGACTCGCGCCAAGGCTGGCGCTGAGCTGGGAGGGTGCCGCCGACGGGCTCTCGGTGACGTTCAAACTGCGCGACGGCGTCAAATGGCATGACGGCAAGCCGTTCACCTCCGCCGACGTGGCCTTCTCGGCGCTGCAGATCTGGAAGCCGCTGCAGAACCTCGGACGCACCGCGTTCAAGGACCTGGCCAGCGTCGAGACCCCCGACGATCTCACCGGTGTGTTCAAATTCGCCAAGCCGACGCCGTTCCAGCTGATCCGCAACGCGCTGCCGGCGCTGAGCAGCGTGGTGCCGAAGCACATCTACGAGGTCGGCAAGATCGAGGACAACCCGGCCAACAACGCGCCCATCGGCACCGGACCGTTCAAATTCGGCGAGTACAAGGCCGGCCAGTATTACCGGCTGACCAAAAACACCGACTACTGGGGCAAGGACGAGCCCTATCTCGATGAGATCATCTATCAGGTGCTGCCGGATCGCACGTCCGCGGCCAGCGCGCTGGAGGCCGGAGAGATCCAGCTGGCGGCCTTTTCCGCCGTGCCGCTGGCCGACCTCGACCGCATCTCGAAAGTGCCGGGGCTGAAAGTGATCACCAAGGGTTACGAAGGGCTGACCTATCAACTCGTCGTCGAGATCAATCATCGCCGCAAGGAACTGGCCGACGTCAAAGTGCGGCAGGCGATCGCACATGCCATCGACAAGGATTTCGTCGTCAAGACGGTGTTCCTCGGCTATGCCGCGACAGCCACCGGCCCGGTGCCGAAGAACGATCCACAATTCTACACCGCCGATGTGCCGACCTATGCCTTCGACGTCGCCAAGGCCAACGCGCTGCTCGACGAAGCCGGCTACAAGAAAGGCCCGGACGGCAAGCGCTTCACGCTGAAACTGCTGCCTGCGCCCTATTTCAACGAGACAAAACAGTTCGGCGACTATCTGCGCCAGGCGCTCGCCGCCATCGGCATCGACGCTGAGCTGGTCAACAACGACTCGGCCGCGCACATCAAGGCGGTCTACACCGACCACGCCTTCGATCTCGCGGTCGGTCCGCCGGTGTTCCGCGGCGATCCGGCGATCTCGACCACCATCCTGGTGCAGAGCGGCATTCCGGACGGCGTGCCGTTCTCCAACCAGGGCGGCTACAAGAACGATGCGCTCGATGCGCTCATCGCCAAGGCATCGGAGACGCTCGACGCATCAGCCCGCACCGACCTCTACAAGGAATTCCAGAAGGCGGTGGCTGCCGACCTGCCGCTGATCAACGTCGCCGAATGGAGTTTCATCAGCGTCGCGCGAGACACCGTCGGCAACATCGCCAACAACCCGCGCTGGGCGGTGTCGAACTGGGCGGACACGTATTTGGAATCGTGACAGAATTGCGCGGATGAAAATTCGCGAAATCATCGTAGGCTTTGAGTTCTACGAGGCCCCCCTCTGTCCTACCGGACATCTCCCCCTCAAGGGGGGAGATTGGCCGCTTGTCTGTCCCGCGAATTCTTCAACGTTGGAGATTGGCGAAGCCAAAAGAGACAGCCGATCTCCCCCCTTGAGGGGGAGATGTCCGGCAGAACAGAGGAGGGTGCCTAGGCGCGGTCCTAATCAACGTATCGCCAACCCATCGACGCCCCCATGAACCGCGCCCTCACCCTTCTCCGCCGCCGCCTCGTCGGCAGCATCTTCGTGCTGCTGATCGTCGTCATCGGCACGTTCCTTTTGCTCGAGGCCGCCCCCGGCGACGCCGTCGACGCCTACATCGTCTCGACCGGCGGCGACGCCGGCATGATCGAATTGCTGCGTCATCGCTGGGGCCTCGACCAGTCGGAGCTGACGCGGCTGGCTAACTACCTCTGGGCGCTGTTGCATCTCGACCTCGGCCAGTCGGTGACCTTCTCCCGACCGATCCGCGATGTGATCCTCGAACGCCTGCCCAACACGCTGCTGTTGATGGTCAGCGCCACCGCGCTCTCCTTCGGGCTCGGCTCGGCACTCGGCATCTATGCCGGCGCCCGGCCGGGCAGTTTCCGCGACCGCTTCCTGTCGATCGGCTCGCTGGCGCTCTATGCCGTGCCGGGTTTCTGGCTCGGACTGGTGCTGATCGTCGTCTTTGCCGTCGACCTGCGCTGGCTGCCGATCGGCGGCATCGAGACCCTGGCTTCCGACAAGACCGGCCTTGACCGCGCAGCCGACATCGCCGTCCATCTTATCCTGCCTGTTTCGGCCCTCGGCTTCATCTACCTGGCGCTCTATCTGCGCATGATGCGCGCCGGCATGGCCGAGGTCTGGCGGCAGGATTTCGTCTTGGCCGCGCGCGCCAAGGGATTATCACGCCGCCGCATCGTGCTCGCCCACGTCGCCCGCAATGCACTGCTGCCGCTGGTCACCATGCTCGGCCTGCAGTCGGCGCAGATGCTCGGCGGCAGTGTCGTCATCGAGAGCGTCTTTTCCGTGCCCGGCCTCGGCCGGCTGGCGCAGGAGGCAGTCGCCTCCCGCGATACGCCGCTTCTGCTCGGCATTATTCTCACCAGCGCCGTCCTGGTCATTGTCATCAACCTTGCCGTCGACATCGCCTATGCCTTCCTCGACCCGCGCGTCGGCGCCTGCGAGGCCGGCGCATGAGTGCCCTCCGCCGCTTTCTGCGCACGCCCGAGGCGGTCGCCGGCGCCATCCTCCTGGCGGCGCTGCTCGCCATGGCACTGTCGGCGTCGCTGCTGTTCCCCGGCGATCCGCAAGCGATTGCCGGGCCGGCGCTGCTGCCGCCGTTCCAGGACTGGTCGCTCCCGCTTGGCACCGATCGGCTTGGCCGCGACGTGCTGGCCGAGCTTTTTCATGGCGCCCGCACATCGCTGGCTGTCGGGATCGCCGCCGCGGCCGCCGCACTTGTCGTCGGGGCAGTGGTCGGCACATTGGCCGGCTTTGCCGGCGGCCTCGTCGACGAGGTGCTGATGCGCATCACCGACGCCTTCCAGACCGTGCCGAGTTTCCTGCTGGCACTGGCCTTCGTCAGCGTCGTCGGACCGTCGCTCGGCATCGTCGTGATCGCCATCGCGCTCGGCACCTGGACCGGACCAGCCCGTGTCGCCCGCGCGGAAGTCCTCTCCATTCGCGAACGCGATTATGTCGCCGGCGCCAGGGTCATCGGCATGCACCCGCTGGCGATCGCCTTTCGCGAGGTGCTGCCCAATGCCTTGCCGCCGGTGCTGGCGATGTCGTCGGTGATCGTCGCCGCGGCGATCCTCACCGAGGCGGCCTTGTCGTTCCTCGGCCTGGGCGATCCCAACCGGGTCACCTGGGGCGGCATGATTGCCGAAGGCCGCGCTGTCCTGCGCACCGCGCCCTTCCTGTCGATCGTCCCGGGCATAGCGCTGGTGCTGACCGTGCTCGGCGTCTATCTCGCCGGTGAAGGCATTGTCGAGACGACGGCGGTCAGGAGAGGCCTGTCGTGACCGCGCTGGCTTCGATCCGCGACCTGACGGTGACCTACCGCCGCGACGGCAGCGAGGTGGCGGCGCTGAAGGATGTCAGCCTCGATATAGAGGCTGGCGAGCGCTTGGCCATCATCGGCGAAAGTGGCTCGGGCAAGAGCACGCTGGCGCTGGCGATTGCCGGGCTGTTGCCGGCAAGCACCAAGACTGAAGGAAAGATCGATTGGTTCCTACCGTCGGCGTTGGGCGCCAAGGCACCTCCCTCTGTCCTGCCGGACATGTCCGGCAGGACAGAGGGGGGCCTCGTAGAGCACAGACCGCAAAAGCTCTTCACCAGATCAAGTCACCCTCCCCGCGGCGGCCGCGATATCGGTTTCGTCTTCCAGGACCCATCCGCCAGCCTCGACCCCGTAATGCCAATCGGCAAACAAATCGCCGAAGTCGCCCGCACCCATCTCGGCCTCACCTGGTCCCAGTCCTATGCCAGGGCCAAAACCCTGCTCGAACGCGTCCGCCTGCCCGATCCTGACTCGGCCCTGCGCGCCTTCCCGCACCAGCTTTCCGGCGGCCAGAAGCAGCGTGTGGCGATCGCCGCCGCCATTGCGGCCGGTCCGAAATTGCTGATCGCCGACGAAGCGACCAGCGCGCTCGATACCATCGTGCAGGCCGAGATCGTCGCCTTGATCCGACGCCTGGTGACCGAGGACGGCATGACGCTGCTGTTCATCAGCCATGCCATCGCGCTGGCG
>NZ_RZRW01000315.1:0-6895 GCF_003998745.1 Mesorhizobium sp. M7A.F.Ca.US.014.04.1.1
GGCTGCGCGGCCACGAGTCGGCATGCGCGCTGAAGCGCAAGGCAAGCTCCGGCTGATCGCTGCGGAACTCGATCAGCCTTGGATCGACTTCGAGGGAGACGTCGATGTCGGGCCGCAATTGGCGAAACCGGTTGAGCCGGGGAACCAGCCACACGGAGGCAAGCGACGGCTCGACACTGACGCGGACCACGGACTGTGCCGGTGTCGCCACCAGATCGCCAAGCAAGGTATCGATGGCGTCGAAACTTCTGACAAGCTGATCCAGCAGACGCCGGCCGGTGTCGGTCAGTTCGACTCGTCGATGGTGACGTTCGAACAAGGGTCGATGCAGGAAGATTTCGAGCTCGCGGATCTGCCGGCTGATCGCCGCCTGCGAGACGAAAAGCTCCTCGGCGGCCCGGCTGAAGCTCAGATGCCGGCCCGCCGCCTCGAAGCTCCTCAATGCCGTCAGCGGCAGGCGCCCACGCTTCATTTCGCATAACCCAGGATTATCCGAAGTGGAAATTATACTCGTTTGAAGGCGAAGGCCAGCGGCGGTCTAATCCATGTCGAAGGAGACCGACCATGATCCAGTTGCTGAACATTTTTGGCGATGTCATGCGGATCGTGACGTTTCAATGGCGTGACGAAAAGCAGCATTCAAAGCGCCGCGAGGGGCCGGCCAGTCGTGGCCGCTGGGCGCCGTCGGCTGACAGGCAGCCGTTTCGCCGTTCCCGTCCGTGATGGCGGGGCGCGCAAGGAGCGGGGATTGCGTTCTCCGGCGGAAGTCCACATCTATCGCCTGGGAAACGCGATACGGAGACTGTGGTGCGCGACCAGCATGGGCATGCGCATATAGACGGGTCGCAAAAACGCGGCCGCAACTGGCCCGGCCCCTGGCGCAAGACGCCAGGCCGTCTCCTCGGCACGTCGCTCGTGCGCCTCTACCAGCTGACGCTGTCGGGCTTTGTCGGCAATTCCTGCCGGCATCTGCCGACCTGTTCGGAATATGCGCATGAGGCGATCGCCCGCCATGGCCTGTGGGCCGGCGGCTGGATGGGATTCTTCCGCGTGCTGCGCTGCGGGCCATTCGGCACGCATGGCATAGACCTCGTGCCGGAGGCGCTTGCGGATCGCTATCTCTGGTTCATGCCCTGGCGGTACTGGCGGATCGGCAGCAAGCGCGGCAAAGCGCAGGAATGATGGCCGGGGAGAATAGCAGGTTTACGATCCGGTAGGGTTAACAACAGCCTGCACAAAGACTGCGCATTTGAGACAAAATCGAGACAAGAGACCCCGCTAAGCCGCTCGCGAACCCCCTTCTGGAGCGAGCAGAAAATGCGCAATTTCGACCGTCTTCCCTTCATCTTTGCCGGGATCCTGTTCCTGCTCGCCTGGCTGCTGGGATTTCCGCTGCGCGCGCAATCGGCGCCGCTGGGGGATTTGCAGTGCACGGTGATCGCCGATGCGGCGAGCGGCAAGACGCTTTACCAGGACGGAGTGTGCGACCAGCGGTTCAGCCCGGCCTCGACGTTCAAGGTGCCGCTGTCGCTGATCGGCTATGACAGCGGGATCCTGAGCGACGAGCATACGCCGGCGTGGGACTACAAGCCGGAGTTCAAGGCGGTGAAGCGGGACCAGAAGACCGTCGATCCGGTGATCTGGGAACGGGATTCGATCGTCTGGTTCTCCCGTGAAATCACCAGTCGGCTCGGGCCGGAAAAATTGGCTGGCTATGTCTCCAAATTCGGCTACGGCAATGCCGATGTTTCCGGCAATCCCGGCAAGAATGATGGTTTGACCCAATCCTGGATAAACTCCTCGCTCAAGATCACGCCGGTCGAGCAGGTCGATTTCCTGCGCAAGCTGCTGGCCCGCAAGCTGCCTGTCTCGGCCAGGGCCTACGACATGACATCAGCCATCATCCCGACCTTCCAGGCCGGAGGCTGGACGGTGCAGGGCAAGACCGGAAGCACCAGGCTGCGCAACGATGCCGACAAGGTTCAGGATAAGCGCTCGCTTGGGTGGTTCGTCGGCTGGGCGAACAAGGATGGCCGCCAGATCGTCTTTGCGCGCCTTGTCGTCGACACCGATCGGACCGATATGCCCAAAGGCCTCAAGACCCGAGCCGAGTTCCTGAAGGACCTGCCGCTGCTCATCAAATGAAGTCTGACATTTGAGCCGGGCTTTACGGCGGCGGAATCTGTCCATAAAAGACAGCCGCTGCCGGACGCATCCGGCCTACTCTTTGCATGTCGTAACCCCAAAACCGTCCACACACTTTTGGGCGACATGCATTTCAACCACCCGCGCTCGTTTGCGGGACTGGATAGGAGATATACATGCTGAATTCCGTTTCCCTGACATTTCCCGATGGCTCCGTCCGCGAATACGACGCGGCGATGACCGGTGCCGGCCTCGCCGAATCGATCTCGAAGTCGCTGGCCAAGAAGGCGGTCGCCTATGCGATCGACGGCACCGTCCGCGATCTCAGCGATCCGCTTGGCAAATCCGGCAAGGTCGAGATCGTCACCCGCGACGACCCGCGCGCACTCGAACTGATCCGTCACGACGCCGCACATGTGTTGGCGGAAGCCGTGCAGGAATTGTGGCCGGGAACGCAGGTGACCATCGGGCCGGTGATCGAGAACGGGTTTTACTACGACTTCGCCCGCAACGAGCCGTTCACGCCTGACGATTTTCCCGTGATCGAGAAGAAGATGCGCGAGATCATTTCGCGCAACAAGCCGTTCACCAAGGAAGTCTGGTCGCGCGACAAGGCGAAGAAAGTGTTTGCCGACAAGGGCGAACGCTACAAGCTGGAGCTGATCGACGCCATTCCCGAGGATCAGGATCTCAAGATCTACGCGCAGGGCGACTGGTTCGACCTTTGCCGTGGCCCGCACATGGCCTCGACGGGGCAGATCGGCAACGCCTTCAAACTGATGAAGGTGGCCGGCGCCTATTGGCGCGGCGATTCGAACAATCCGATGCTGACCCGCATCTACGGCACGGCCTGGGCTGATCAGGCGCAGCTCGAAGCCTATCAGACGATGCTGGAGGAGGCCGAGAAGCGCGACCACAGGAAGATCGGCCGCGAGATGGACCTGTTCCATTTCCAGGAAGAGGGGCCTGGCGTCGTCTTCTGGCACGCCAAGGGCTGGAAGATGTTCCAGAACCTGGTCAACTACATGCGCCGCCGCCTCGACGAGCAGGGCTATCAGGAGGTCAACGCGCCGCAGGTTCTCGACAAGAGCCTGTGGGAGACGTCAGGCCATTGGGGATGGTATCGCGACGCCATGTTCAAGGTGACGGTGGCCGGCGACGATACCGATGACGACCGGATCTTCGCTCTGAAGCCGATGAACTGCCCGGGCCATGTGCAGATTTTCAAGCATGGGTTGAAGTCTTATCGCGATCTGCCTGTCAAACTTGCAGAATTCGGCAACGTCCACCGTTACGAACCATCCGGCGCGCTGCACGGGCTGATGCGTGTGCGCGGTTTTACGCAAGACGATGCGCACATCTTCTGCACCGAAGAGCAGCTGGCGGCGGAATGCCTGCGCATCAACGATCTGATCCTGTCGACCTATGCTGATTTCGGTTTCGACGAAATCAGCGTCAAGCTGTCGACGCGGCCGGACAAACGCGTCGGTACCGACGAGGCGTGGGATCACGCCGAGGCGATCATGGGCGGCGTGCTGGAGACGATCAGGACACGGTCCGGCAATCGCATCAAGACCTCGATCAATCCGGGTGAGGGCGCCTTCTACGGGCCGAAATTCGAATATGTGCTGAAGGATGCCATCGGCCGCGAATGGCAGTGCGGCACGACGCAGGTCGATTTCAACCTGCCGGAGCGGTTTGGCGCCTTCTACATCGGCTCGGATTCCGAGAAGAAGCAGCCTGTCATGGTTCACCGCGCCATCTGTGGCTCGATGGAGCGCTTCCTCGGCATCCTGATCGAGAACTATTCCGGCCATTTCCCGCTGTGGTTCGCGCCGCTGCAGGTGGTGGTGGCGACGATCACGTCGGATGCCGACGACTATGCGACCGAGGTGGTGGCAAAGCTGAAGGCCGCTGGGCTGTTGGCGGAAGCGGATCTGCGCAACGAGAAGATCAACTACAAGGTCCGCGAGCACAGCCTGGCCAAGGTTCCGGTCATCCTCGTCTGCGGCAAGCGCGAAGCGGAAGAGCAGACGGTCAACATGCGCCGACTGGGCTCGCGCGACCAGGAATCGCTTGGCCTTGACCAGGCGATCGCGCAACTGACTGAGGAAGCCGTCACACCCGACCGCCGGCGCAAACGCGCGGCCTGATTGGCATGGTTTCGACCAAATGGCGGTGGAGCGATCCACCGCCATTTTCATATCCCTGTCACGCCGACCTTGTAACGAGCCCCTATGCTCAAGTTGAAATTGCGCGAACGACCCTTTCCCGAGCTTTCCTATGCCAATCCGCGCCAGCCGGCGCTGACGCGCTGGTTCATACATTCGGTCGAAGGCTTGTCGGGCCGCGACCGCTACACAGCACTTTATGATTTCTGGCGCCGCCAGATCGTGCCGACCGGCGAACGCGTGTTCAGCCGCATGCTCGACCTGATCGACGTGCGGGTGCGGACCGCTGATCAGTGGCCGCCCGCGCAATTGCCGGACACGCCGCTGGTGATCGTCGCCAATCATCCGTTCGGCATCGGTGACGGTATCGCCGTGCTGTCGCTGGCCGAGCAGCTCGGCCGTCCGTTCCGGGTGATGATCCACAAGGATCTGCTCAAGATCCGCGAGATGGAGCCTTATTCGCTGCCGATCGACTTTTCGGAGACCAAGGATGCGCTGAAGAACAACATGGCCGTGCGCCATGAAGCGGTGCGCCTGTTGAAAGAGGGCGTCACCATCGTGGTATTTCCGGCCGGCGGTGTCGCCACCGCGCCAAAGGGTTTTGGCCGGGCGCGCGATCTGCCGTGGAAGATGTTTCCGGCCCGCCTCGTCCAGGACGCCAGGGCGTCGGTCATCCCGATGCATTTTTCCGGGCAGAACGGCAGGCTGTTCCATCTTGTCAGCGGGCCGATGAACATGGCCGAGCGCGACGGCCGGGTGGCCAAGTTCGTCGGCAAGGCCTCGCTGACGCTGCGCACATCGCTGCTCATCCACGAATTCGCGCGGCTGTCGGGCAAGGCGATCGACGTGCGCGTCGGCGATGTGCTGAGCTGGAGCGAACTGGAGCCGTTGCGCGACCGCAAGGCCTTGCTCGACCGCCTCCATCGCGGCGTGTTCGACCTGGCGCCAGCTTTGCCACGCCGCCGGATCCCGTTCCTGCCGGCGCGGACCGAACTGGCGGCTTGAACAATAAACGTCCGGCTCACAGGGCCGAGTCTTGGCTGGCCGTTGAGAAAAATAGTATGACACTGTAATGTCATGCGCTATATTAGGGCAAGGAAAGAGCTTGCCATGAGAACCAGCAAACCGATCACCGTGACCCTCGGCCGCCAGCAGGCCAGCGTTGACGTACGCCTGGCGTCGGGTGCCTACGACTCCGCCAGCGAGGTGATGCGCGCCGCGCTGCGCGCCCTCGACCGCGAAGAGCAGACCATCACCGCGATTATGCGCGCCAAGGTCCAGGAAGCCCTTGACGACCCGCGTCCGGACATCCCGGCAGAAGACGTCTTCAAAGCGCTGCGCGCCCATCATGCGGACCGCATGAAGGCCTCCAAGCTTGACACATAAGGTCGTCTTCAGACCGGCGGCTCAAGCCGACCTCTTCGCCATCTACGACTACATCGAAAACGACAGCGGGAGCAGACGTGCCGACGACTATGTCGACCGCATAGAGGCCGCGTGCATGGCGCTGTCCAACTTCCCGGAGCGCGGGACCGTGCGCGACACTGTTGGCCCCGGCGTCCGCATCGTCGGCTTTGAACGCCGCGTGTCGATCGTTTTCCGGGTCGACGGTGACACCGTGGTCATCCTGCGCGTGCTCTACGGCGGACAGGATTATCCTGCTGGTTCAGAGGATGACGCAGACACCTGATTCTTCTGGTGGATTGCGAACTAATCCGCGCCTTCTTCAGGATCCATCGCCGCGGCCTCGGTGGCCAGAACCTCGATTTCCTGGTTCTGCCCGGCCACGACCGTAAAATCCTTCTGGTAGATGCGGTCGCGGTTCTTGGCGATGATGGTGTAGTCGCCCTCGGCCAGCACCATCGAGGCGAAAGCGCCGACGGTTTCCTTGATCGGATCGCCGGACTCGTTGAGCAGTGACCAGGACGTGTCGGCGATCGCCTCGCCACCGGTTTCGCGCACCAGCTTCATCGTGATCTCGGCGGCGTGATGCTCGACGGTGGCTTCGGTCAGCTTGCCGGCCTCGACGCGGATGTCGGAGCGAATGACTGCATTGACCGCGCCATAGGTCGAGACGACATGGTAGATGCCGGCGTTGAGCCGCACGACGCTGTTGGGCTCGACATCGGGAATGATCAGCGCGCGGTCGCCATTGGCCTCGGCAGTGCCCTCGTAGATCGAAAAGCGCAGCTTCTTCGGTGGAATGCGCACGCCGCCGGACAGCACGGCGTCGAGCTTGAGGCCGCCGGCATCGAGCACGAGGCTTTCGCGCTTGGCGTCCTTGCCGACAGTGATGCGTTTGGTGGCGCCGGCCCGGCCGTAGGAGGCGTGAACCAGATAGCTGCCGGGCTCGAGCTGGAAGACGGCGGTGCCGCCATGCGAGGAGGCGACCATCGGCAATTTGCCGTTGACGGCTTCCGGCTTGAAGACCCGCCAGACGATGCCGCGCGTGATGTCGGAACCCTTGTCGGTCAACTGGGCAGAGAGTGTGATGGCACCGCCGCCGCTCAGCGCCAGTGACGTCTCGCCTTTCGGCGTCGCGTAGCTCGAAATTCCCGGAAGCTTCAGGTCGCTGACAC
>NZ_RZRW01000316.1:0-6844 GCF_003998745.1 Mesorhizobium sp. M7A.F.Ca.US.014.04.1.1
CTGCCACCATGCGGTCGCCAAGGGTGCCACACCTTACGAAGGCGCCGACAAGGCGCTGGACGTGCCGGCGATCGTGGGCATTGGCGGCTCGCTGCTCTATTTCATCGAGACCTACGGCAAGAAGGGTTCGGCCTATGATGCCGAGTTCGAGTGGCTGGGTGCGCGCGACCCGCGGCCGGAAGGCGTCGGCTTCTACTATCTCGATCACCTGACCCACAATGTCTATCGCGGCCAGATGGACAAATGGTGGGATTTCTACCGCAACCTGTTCGGCTTCAAGCAGATCCATTTCTTCGACATCGACGGCAAGATCACCGGCTTGGTCAGCCGCGCCATCACCTCGCCCTGCGGCAAGATCCGCATTCCGCTCAACGAGTCCAAGGACGAGACCAGCCAGATCGCCGAGTACCTGAAGAAGTACAATGGCGAAGGCATCCAGCACATCGCCGTCGGCACCGACGAAATCTACGAGGCCACCGACAGACTGGCCGAGAACGGGCTGAAGTTCATGCCCGGCCCGCCTGAAACCTACTACGACATGTCGTATGACCGCGTGAACGGCCATGACGAACCGATCGAGCGGATGAAGAAGCACGGCATCCTGATCGATGGCGAAGGCGTCGTCGACGGCGGCACGACCAAGATCCTGCTGCAGATATTCTCGAAAACCGTGATCGGGCCGATCTTCTTCGAGTTCATCCAGAGGAAGGGCGACGAAGGTTTTGGCGAAGGCAATTTCCGCGCGCTGTTCGAATCGATCGAGCAGGACCAGATCAAGCGTGGCGTGATCAAGGTTCAGGCGGCGGAATAGCCATCGAACTCACTTGCGGCCCGGCCAATTATGACCTAAATTCTGGTCATAAGAGGTCGTCTATGAATATCCCCATGGCAAAAGCGAAGGCTCAGCTTTCCGAATTGGTGAAACGTGCCCAGGCTGGCGAAGAGATCCATCTGACCAGACATGGAGAGGTTGTCGCAACCTTGAGCGCTCCCGTTCGGGCTGGTGGGAGCAAAGGCTTGCTTGGCGCCCTGAAAGGCCAGATTTGGATATCGGATGATTTTGATGAACTCGGTCCCGAATGGGACGAGTATATTAAATGAGCCGCAGATATCTGGTCGATACCCATATTCTGCTTTGGGTACTCAACGCCGATTCACGTCTTTCGGCGCGATATCTTTCTCACAGGCAAGGATGTGATCGTCAGCGCCGTCTCGGTGGCCGAGATCGCCATCAAGAAATCGCTCGGCAAAGTGACGCTCACAGGCGACATCGTGGACCTCCTGCGATCGAACGGGATTCCGATTCTCGGCGTAAACGAACTACACGCGGCGAGACTTGAACATCTGCCGCTTCACCACCGCGATCCCTTCGACCGCCTGCTTATTGCGCAGACCCAAATTGAAGGCCTGACGTTGATCTCCGCGGATCGGCAATTTTCAGCCTATGACGTCGTATTGGCCTGATCGCCCAAGCCCAGCCGCTTGACCTCTTTCGCCGGGCTGAAGAGACAATACCGCGCGGTAGAGTCGGTCGTTCGACCAGAGATTGTTGCCGGCCATGCTGCGCGGGTAGTCGGGCAGGCTCATCACGTCATCCGGTTGACCGCGACAGATACAAGCCCGCCCACATAACGACAAATCCAGCAAGAACGATCAGCAGCAACCAGTTCATACGCCGACGCATGCTCTGCGTTTCCGCGTCCCGCGCGACGTCCATGTTGGTGATGGTGTGGAACATCATCGCCTTGCGCGGAAAGCCGCTGCGGTTGGTCAGGTCAGGCGAGCGCGCCTCTATGCGATAGCTCAGCCGGATCGCCTGGATGAAGACCGCCAGTATGGCGAGTGCCCAGACACCGGCCAGCAGATAGACCCCCGTCATGCCCTTACCTCTCGTATTTCTCGACCTTCTGTTCGATGGCACCGAAGATCGAATGCCCAGCCTTGTCCTTCATCTCGATGCGCACCGTGTCGCCGAAGCGCAGGAATGGCGTTTTGGGTTCGCCTGACACAATGGTCTCGATCATGCGCAGTTCGGCGATGCAGGAATAGCCGGCGCCGCCGGCCGAGACAGGCTTGCCCGGCCCGCCGTCGAGCTTGTTGGAGACGGTGCCGGAACCGATGATCGTGCCGGCGGCCAATGGCCGTGTCCTTGCTGCATGAACGATCAGCGCCGGAAAGTCGAAGGTCATGTCGATACCGGCATTGGCGCGGCCGAACGGCTTGCCGTTGAGATCGGCAAGCAGCGGCAGGCTGACCTTGCCGCCGTCCCAGGCATCACCCAGTTCGTCCGGCGTCACAGCGACCGGCGAAAACGCCGAGGACGGCTTTGATTGGAAAAAACCGAAACCTTTGGCCAGTTCCGGTCCGGTGAGCGCGCGCAACGTAACGTCGTTGACCAGCATGACCAGTCGGATCGCTGCCTTTGCTTCTTCGAGGCTTGCACCCATCGGCACGTCGTCGACGATGACAGCGACCTCGCCCTCCATGTCGATGCCGAAGGCTTCGTCAGCCGTGCGGATCGGATCACGTGGCGGAATGAAAGAATCCGAGCCGCCCTGGTAGATCAGCGGGTCGGTCCAGAAGCTCGCCGGCATCTCGGCGCCGCGCGCTTTGCGCACCAGCTCGACATGGTTCACGTAAGCCGAGCCATCGGCCCATTGATAGGCACGCGGCAGCGGCGAATGGGCGTCATGTTCGTGGAAGCGCTCCGCCGGCATCGCATTGTTCTCAAGCGATTCCGCTATTGTCGCGAGATGCGGGGCGATGCGCCGCCAGTCGTCGAGCGCCGCCTGCAGCGTGCGAACCAGGAACGAGGCGTCGGTGAAGCGTGTCAGGTCGCGCGAGACGACGACGAGTTTCCCGTCGCGCGTCCCGTCCTTCAATGTGGCAAGCTTCATGCGGTTTCCTCTCCTGCTGCAGCTTTGGCGCTGCTTAAGCCCACAACAAGACCGTCGCGGGCGATCGTCAAGTCGCCGTTCCAAGTTTTCCTGACGGCGGCAGTCCAGTCGGCCTCGCCTATCAAAGAATCGTCGGCCGGAATGAGGTGGTTGAGCACCAATCTCTTCACGCCGGCATCGCTTGCGATGCTGCCGGCCTCTTCGGCAAAGCTGTGGCTGGCGAGCAGATGCTCTCTGAGCCGCGCACCATTGCCGGTCCTGGCCACCAGTCGCTCGATGCCTTCTTCCAGCATGGCTTCGTGGACGAGGATGTCGGCGCCTCGGGCAAAATCGGCGAGCGGCGGATAAAAGGCCGTGTCGCCGGAGAACACCACGCTTTTGGCGCCATGCTCGAAGCGAAGCGCAAAACAATCGGTCACCGGCGGATGCTCGACGCGCAGCGCCGAAACCGTCAAGCCGCCCTGCGCGACCACCTGGCCTTCGCCGAATTCGCTGATCGACACCAGATCGCGAATATCCGGCCGGCCTTCGTCAACGATGCGGATCTCGATGTCGAACTCCATCGCCTGGCAAAAGCGCCGCCAGTAATGACCGGTGCCGGGCGGACCGAACACGCCGACGGGCGTCGCGAGGCCCGCCGTCCAGGCGGTGTGGATCAGCGGCCCCAGTTCAAGCACATGGTCGGAGTGCAGATGCGTGATGAAGATCAGGTCGAGCGACTTCAGGCTGATGCCGGCATCGACCAGACCACGCGTCACGCCAAGGCCGCAGTCGACGACGATGCTGCGGCCGCCGATCTGCAGCAGCGACGAACTCGGCCATGGACCACCCGGCCGCAATGCCGGGCCACCCTTCGAGCCCAAAAGCACCAGCCGATCCGGCATTGGCTCGGTGATCAAGACCAGTCGCCCTCGGGCGTGCCGTTGAAACGCTTCTTCAGGTCGGCCCAGCAGTCGATGTAGTTGTCCTGCCGGGTTTCGAGCTCGGCGCCGTAGCGGGTCAGCATCTGCGGAAATCGGGTCTCGAACATGAAGGCCATGGTGTTGTCGAGCTTGACCGGTTTCAGCTCCGCGCGCGAGGCCTTTTCAAAGCCAGGCGCATCCGGCCCATGGGCCAGCATCAGATTGTGCAGGCTGATGCCGCCAGGCACGAAACCTTCTTCCTTGGCGTCGTACTGGCCGTGGATCAGGCCCATGAACTCGCTCATGATGTTGCGGTGGTACCAGGGCGGCCGGAAGGTATCTTCGGCCACCAGCCAGCGCGGCGGGAAGATGACGAAGTCGATGTTGGCCGTGCCCTCCTCGCCGCTTGGTGCCGTTAACACGGTGAAGATCGACGGATCGGGATGGTCGAACAAAAGCGCTCCGACCGGTGAAAAGGTCGCCAGATCATATTTGTAGGGCGCATAGTTGCCGTGCCAGGCAACGACATCGAGCGGCGAATGGCCGATCTCGGTGACATGGAAATTGCCGCACCATTTCACGATCAGCCGGCACGGCGTTTCCTTCTCCTCGAACCAGGCGCAAGGCGTCTTGAAATCGCGTGGGTTGGCCAGGCAATTGGCGCCGATCGGGCCGCGATCGGGCAGCGTCAACTTGGCGCCGTAGTTCTCGCAGACGTAGCCGCGCACTTCGGCGTCGACCAGCTCGACCTTGAAGACCAGACCGCGTGGCAGCACGGCGATCTCGCCGGGCCGCAGCTCAATGACGCCCATCTCGGTGACGAAGCGCAATGCGCCGACTTGCGGCACGACCAGCAACTCGCCGTCGGCATTGAAAAAATGATCGTCCGCCATCGAGGTGTTGGCGACATAGACATGCGCCGCCATGCCGGTCTGCCCGAGCACGTCGCCAGCGGTTGTGATGCTGCGCATACCGGCGATGAAATCGGTCGGCTCCTTCGGCATCGGCACCGGGTTCCAGCGATACTGGCCGAGCGCCAGTTCATGATCGCCGACATTGGGCGCACTCTTCCACAAGGGATAGCTCGCCGCCTTGAAGCGGCCGGTGTGCTTGACGCTCGGCCGGATGCGGTAGAGCCAGGACCGCTCATTGGTGCCGCGCGGCGCGGTGAAGGGCGAGCCTGAAAGCTGCTCGGCATAGAGGCCGTAGGCCGGCCGCTGCGGCGAATTCCGTCCCTGCGGCAACGAGCCGGGCAGCGTCTCGGTCTCAAAATCGTTGCCGAAGCCCGGCATATAGGAAAAGGCCATTGCTTCCTCCCGGAATGGATCTCAATTGACCAAACTGGTTTCATTTGTAACCATCGAAAATGTAACCATCAATGGCGGCTTTGAAAAATGGCGATCAGGAGCGAAGCGTCCGACGCGGCTGAAATTCTCAATCTGGAAAACTTCCTGCCCTACCGGCTCTACCGGCTTGCCGACGCCGTCAGCCGCGAATTTTCGAGGATATACAAGGACAGCCATGGCCTGACGCGGCCGGAATGGCGCACCCTTTCGGGGCTGGGGCAGCATGGAACGATGACTGCGACCGAACTCGGCGAGCAATCGGCTATGCACAAGACCAAGGTTTCACGCGCCGTGGCTGAACTCGAGCGGCGGCGCTGGTTGATGCGGACACCTGATGAGAAAGATCGCCGTATCGAACATCTGACGCTGACCGGAACGGGGCTTGCCGCCTATCGCGAGATGGTGCCGCTGGCGAAGGCGTTCGAACGGGATTTGCTGGCAAGGCTCAGCGCTGAAGAGCGCACGGCGATCACCAGCGGACTGGCTGCATTGGAGACCAGTCTGGTCCCGAGCAAGAGTTAGTCCAAGATCAAGCCAATCACTCTGAACGACGGAGTTCGAGCGAGACTGCGTGGAAACTCCCGAAGCATAGCATTGCTTTCGATTTAATCGTTATTTGCGTTGTCAGGCCGCGTATAATGCCCATCATACCGACAGGAGGACTACGATGAGCATTCGCACATTAAGTGTCCTGGTGACGCTGCTTGTAGGCACCTGCACATTTGCGCAGGCGCAGCAGACAAAGCCGATGTCGATCGAAGTGTTCCCTTTCGAATTGGAGGACAAGAGCGCCGGGGCGGGAATAATTCCCCCGGATGAATATGACAGGCGCTATCTGTCGGAATCAGCACAAGTTGCTAAGGACATGCTCTCCCAGTCTGGGCGTTTTACAGTAATTGATGTGCCGGCGAGGGATACACAGGCCACGGCGCCGCACGGATTGCGCAACTGCGCTGGTTGTGAAGGCCCGATTGCCAAGGAGCACGGCGCGTCGCTTGCCTTGCTTGGCGTCGTAACGCGCGTCAACCGAACAGAACATACTATGTTCATTCGCATCCTTGACGCCGAAACCGGGAAACATGTTTCGGAGGGGTTTACCGATCTTCGCATGGGTGCGAACTACGCGTGGCCCCGCTCCGTGAAATGGCTGATGAAAAACAGAATTCTGCGTTAGGGCGGCATCTACCAATCCATCACCACCTTGCCGGAACTGCCGCTGCGCATTGCATCGAAGCCGGCTTGGAAATCGTCGATGCCGATGCGGTGCGTGATAAGCCCGGAAACATCCAGCGGCCCCTGCACCAGCGCGATCATCTTGTACCAGGTCTCGAACATCTCGCGGCCATAGATGCCCTTGAGATGCAGCATCTTGAAGATGACCTTGTTCCAGTCGATCTCGAATCCGGTCGGGGCGATGCCCAGAATGGCGATCTTGCCGCCGTTGTTCATGGTGTCGATCATGTCGCGGAAGGCGGGGGCTGCGCCCGACATTTCGAGGCCGACATCAAAACCCTCGGTCATGCCGAGTGCCGGCATGACATCGCGCAGCTTTTCCTTGGACGCGTCGACGACATGCTGGACGCCGAGCTTTTTCGCCAGCGCCAGCCGCACCGGATTGATGTCGGTGATGACCACTTTTCGCGCGCCGACGCATTGGGCGACGAGCGCGCCCATGATGCCGATCGGCCCGGCGCCGGTG
>NZ_RZRW01000317.1:0-6844 GCF_003998745.1 Mesorhizobium sp. M7A.F.Ca.US.014.04.1.1
GAGCAGAACCGCCTCGGCATGTTGCGCTACGGCATCAAGATCGACCGTGCACTTGGCATCTCGCACGGCATGCAGCGGCAGATCGCGCGGACGATCAAACGCAACCACGAGCGCGCCTTCGAGCTATGGGACAGCGGCATCATGGAGGCGCAGTTCATTGCCTCCGTCACGGCTGACCCGAAACGGTTTTCTGCTGGAGATGCAAGACGATGGGCGGCGAGTTTCGACTCCTGGGACATCGTCGACGGCGTCTCGGATCTCTTTGTCGATACGGACGCCTGGAAAGAACTGATCGCCGAGTTTGCGGCCGACGAGCGGGAGTTCGTTCGGCGCACGGCCTTCGCCATGATGGCCTGGTCTGTCGTCCACCGGAAGCAGGAGCCAGGGGCGACCTTCCTCTCCTTCCTGCCGATCATCGAAACGCACGCGAACGACAGCCGCAATTTCGTGAAGAAAGCCGTGAACTGGGCGCTTCGGTCGATCGGTAAGCGATCGATGAACATGCACGGTGCCGCCCTGGCTGTCGCCGAACGACTGGCGCAGTCGGCAGACAAGACGGCGCGCTGGATCGGCAAGGACGCCGTAAGGGAGCTGACCAATGCCAAGACGCTCGCGCGGATCGCCGCCAGGAAAGGCTGACGGCGCGCGTTCCGCCATGTCAGGATCTCGCCGACATGTGAAGTGGCTGCCGACATGTGATGCGCCTCGAGCGTTGACGTCTTTGGCAGCGGCGTCTTTACTTGAGGCTCAAAGGAAGCGGCCGATGAGCAATCCTCTAAAATCAACCCTGGCGCTCGCTGCCGCTTTGTTTGTGTCCGCTGCCGCCGATGCCTCGGCCGAGACTGCGCACATATTCTGGAAGGATCTGCGTCCGGCTACGCAATCCGCCGCCGAAAACGTCGGGCTGCCGATGATCGCGGCAAAATTGCCCGACCATGGCGAAACGCTGTCCGTCAATCTTCAGGACAAAAGCATTCAGCTAGCCGGCTACGCATTGCCGGTCGATCGCGACGGTGATCTTGTCTACCAGTTCCTGCTGGTACCCTGGACGGGTGCCTGCAGTCACATGCCGACGCCGCCGCCCAACCAGATTGTCTTGGTTACGCCGGCCCGTCCCTACAAGATGTCCGAGGCCTATCAGCCTGTAGCGGTCACCGGCGCGCTGAAGCCGGACATGGAGAAGAGCCAGCTGTTCATCCTCGACGGCGTCAGCATCATCCAGTCTGGCTACAGCGTGCGCAAGGCAGATGTGGTGAGCGTCGAGACCGTGCCGGATACGATCACGCTGCCGGTGAACTCACCCTGGAGTTTCCTCAACAAAAAGAAGAACTAAGCGGGACGACTTTATGTGACGTTCAGCTCAGGCAGCGTTGGCACCCGATTCCTTGTCCAGAACCATGTAGTCGAGCGGGATTTCGGTCGTGTACTTGATCTGCTCCATGGCGAAGGACGACGACACATCACGGATTTCGATCTTGGCGATCAGCCGTTTGTAGAAGGCGTCATAGGCCGCGATGTCGGGCACCACGACGCGCAGGAGATAATCGACGTCGCCGCTCATGCGGTAGAACTCGACCACCTCGGGAAACTCCTGGATGACTTCCGAGAAACGCCGCAGCCATTCATGGCTATGCGAATTGGTGCGGATCGACACGAAGACGGTGACGCGCACATTGACCTTTTCATGGTCGAGAATGGCAACGCGCCGCTTGATGACGCCCTCTTCCTCGAGCTTCTGGATGCGTCTCCAGCAAGGCGTCGTCGACAGCCCGACTTTCTTGGCGACATCGGCGACCGCGAGTGTCGCGTCCTCCTGCAAGAGGCGGAGAATTTTTCTATCGAGGCGATCCATATCGTGCTCCCAAGGGAATAGAATGCCTATACTCTGCCTTATCCAGGCCTTTCACAAGAAAGAAATTCTGCTGATCGGGCAAAAAGCGAGTGATTTCTTGCTGAAAGGTCAGCCGAGGCGATAGCGGATTTCCGAACGCAGAAAAGGCAGCAAATCCATTTCAAACCACGGATTCTTCTTCAGCCAGCCCGTGTTGCGCCACGAGGGATGCGGCAGCGGCAGCACTTTCGGACCGATGGAATTCTCCCAGATGGAGCGCCAGTCCATGACCGTTTCCGTCAGTGAGGGCCGGCGCGCCGCACCCATGTGCCAGGACTGCGCGTAGATACCGATCGTCAGCACCAGATCGATCCGTGGCATAGAGGCCATCAAAGGTGCGCGCCAGGCCGGCGCGCATTCGCGCCTCGGCGGCAGGTCTCCCCCCTTGGCATCCTGGCCGGGAAAGCAGAAGCCCATCGGGACGATTGCGAATTTTTCGATGTCGTAGAATTCGTCGCTCGTCACGCCAAGCCAGCTGCGCAGGCGGTCGCCGGAAGCGTCGGTGAACGGCATGCCCGACAGATGCACCTTGGTGCCGGGCGCCTGGCTGGCGATCAGGATCCGGGCGGTGGATGATGGGCGCAGCACTGGTCGCGGCTCATGCGGCAACGGCTTGCCGGCCGGATTTTCCACGCAGATGCGGCAGGCGCGGACCCTGGCGACGAGGTTTTCGAGTTCGGCAGTCATTCTCAGGCTGATGCGCTCGGCCGGCTGGAAACGGCTTGATGCCAGCGCAACACATTCGCGCACTCATCCGGTACCTTGATGCGTGCCGGCTTCATGAAGTCGACAGCGATCAGGCCGGTGATGTCGGCGATCGAATAGCTGTCACCGGCGATGAACTCCCGGCTGCCCAGTTCGCCGTCCAGCAGCCTGAGGAACGCCACGGCCTTCGGCTTGTTGGCCTCACCCCATTCAGGGACCTGCGGGATTTCCCATTCCTTCATGGCCGGATGGATGTGCCGGAAGGCCTGCGTGACGCAGCTGAGCAAATTGAATTCCATCCGCCTCTGCCACATCTCGACCTGCGCCTTGCCGAGTGCGCCACGCCCGAACAGGGCCGGTTCGGGATGCAGCTCCTCGAAATAGCGGCAGATGGCGACGGATTCGGTGATGACGGTGCCGTCGTCGAGCTCCAGCACCGGCAGACGCTGCAAGGGGTTGCGCGAGCTGACCGCCTGTTGCCTGTGTTCCAACGCGCCCATATCGATGGGCACCTGCGGAACCTCGATGCCTTTCTCGGCCAGGAAAACGCGGACCCGCCTTGGATTGGGCGCCCGGCCACCGTCGAAGAGCTTCATTCCATCCTCCTGTTCGTCCTCGGTTCCAGTTCCAGGATGCGCATCACCAGAAGCGAAAAATCTCGCGCACGGCATCGCCGATCGACGCCAGTGTGCCGTGCTTCTTCTCGACGACTTCGCCGTGATGGCTGTCTCGCCAATTCTGCGGCTGATCGAACGTTCCCGCCCAGATGCCGGCCTTTGCCGCGCGGGCGATGGCTTCCTCGCTCTCGAAGTCGCCATAGGCAACCGCCCAGCCCGCCTCGACCTGCGCGCGGTTGAGATCCTTGCCGCCGGCGGTGCAGTCGCCGAGCAGCCGGCCATAACGATCACGCTGCCAGCCGGTACAAGAGACGGGCTTGCCGGCGATCAGGCGAACGAGCGACTGACGCGCAAGCGTGCCGCAGGAATAGTCCGCGCCGTTCTTGCGGCAGGTCTGCGTATATTCCGGAGCATCGATGCCGCGCATGCGGATACGCTCGGTGCCAAGCGTGATCGAATCGCCGTCGTTGATGATTGCCACGCCTTGCGTCTTGCGTGTCTCCACCCGGTCGAGGCGGGCCGCCAGCAGGATCAGCAGTCCGAGGATGATGACGGCAAGCCCGTAATCCACCAGCCGGCGCCACAGGCTTCTGGGGCGCGCAACGTATCGCCGGCGCGGCCTCGGCGACCATGAACGGCTCATATGGCAAACGGTTGGTTAATCATTCGAACGTAGCTTAACACTTGGAAACCGCTGCTCGCATAAATTGAAGTTTTGATGCCCTTGCAACGCTCGAACACAGCGGACAAGTTCATTGTGGACCGCAGGAAACGCCATCGCAACAGCGATGTCGCGCGCGCGGTGCGCAAGACGCGTGACCGTCTTTCGCAGCAGGCCGGCAATCCCGATTTCGATCGCGAACTGCTGAAGCTGCATGCCCGAGCGATGACAAGCGGCGCCATCGCCATCCCGCTTCTCGTGCTGGCGATTGCCGCGGGTGGCCGGCTGGCCGGAATCGGCAATGAGATCGGGCTTTGGGCGCTGTTCACGCTAACCTGCTACACTATCGTTGCCGTCATGGCGCGGCGCATCGAGCGCACTGAAGCTTCCGAGCTCAACCCTTTGCAAGCACGGCGGGAATTCCTGATCGGCCATTTCCTGTGCGGTCTCGGCTGGGCTTGGTTCGTGTGGCTTGGCTGCAGCGTCTGCGAGGTCGATCCGTTCCACATCGTCAAGGCCGTGGTGCTGTTGTTCGCCATGGCGGCGACCGCGGTGATGACCTCGTCTCTGCGGGGCGCGCTGCTGGCGACCTTTGCCGTTCCCGTGGCGCTCTACGCCTATGCCGGCGCCAAGCTATGGATGCCGGTCGAGGCGATCATGGCCGCGCTGCTGGTCGTGTCGCTGCCGTTTTTCGCCTATGTGGCCCGTCATCTGAACCACTCGTCCCTGATGATGCTGTCGTTCCGCTCCGAAAAGGATGCGCTGATCGCCGAACTGGAGACGGCGAAATCGATGTCGGACGAAGCGCGGCGGCGGGCCGAGGACGCTAATCTGGCGAAATCGCGGTTCCTCGCCTCGATGAGCCACGAATTGCGCACGCCGCTCAACGCCATTCTCGGTTTTTCCGAGGTGATGTCGAACGAGGTGCTGGGACCGATGAGCAATCCCACCTATCGTGACTACGCCCATGACGTGCACGAATCCGGCCAGCATCTGCTCGACCTGATCAACGAGATTCTCGACCTGTCACGCATCGAGGCCGGCCGCTACCAGCTCAATGAAGAGCCGGTGATGCTGCTTGGTATCGTCGAGGACTGCTGTCACATGATGGAGTTGAGAGCGCGCAACAAGGATATCCGTGTCGTCCAGGATTTCGAGCACGAGCTGCCTCGGCTGTTCGCCGATGAACGGGCCGTGCGGCAGATCACGCTCAACCTTCTGTCGAACGCGATAAAATTCACCGCCACCGGCGGCGAAATCCGCGTCCGTGTCGGTTGGACGGCGGGCGGCGGACAATACATTTCGATCAAGGACAATGGCCCGGGCATACCGGAAGATGAGATCCCGATCGTGCTTTCCGCCTTCGGCCAGGGCTCCATCGCCATCAAGAGCGCCGAGCAAGGCACCGGGCTTGGCCTGCCGATCGTGCAAGGGCTGCTCGCAATGCATGGCGGCGAGTTCGAACTTCATTCCAAGCTGCGCGAAGGCACCGAGGCGATCGCCATCTTCCCGCTGAGCCGGGTGATGGAGGAATTGCCAGCATTGCCGACCGCGGCGGTGGCGGCTCGACGGCGGTAATACCTCAAGCCCTAACCGCGTACCGCCGCAGCCATGCCCGAACTGGTCAGCGCGGCGGCCTTGACCAGACCCGCTGCAAGGGCGGCCCCTGCCCCTTCGCCATGGCTGATGCCCAGATCAAGCAACGGGCGCAAGCCGAGCCGTTGGGCGGCGCGTGCATGCGCGGGTTCCGGCGACAGGCTGGCCAGCAGGCAATGGTCGAGCGCGGCGGGATTGACGCCATGCAGTACCGCTGCGGCTGCCGTCGCCGCCAATCCGTCGAGCAGCACCGGGATCTTCTGCATCCGCGCGGCCAGAATGGCACCGGCGATCGCCGCGAATTCCCGGCCGCCGACCCGGCGCAGCGCCTCGAGCGGGTCGCCGAGATGGCCGCCATGAAAAGCCAGCGCCGCATCGACCACGTCCGCCTTGCGTGCCTGCATCGCCGTATCGGCGCCTGACCCCGGGCCGGCCCAGTCGGCGCCCCCGCCCCCGAACAGCGCCGCAAACAGGGTGGCGGCGACGGTGGAGTTGCCGACGCCGAGATCGCCGAGACACAAAAGATCGGTGCCGCCGGCGATCGCTTCCATGCCGAAGGCCATGGTGGCGGCACAGCCACGCTCGTCAAGCGCGGCCTCTTCGGTGATGTCGGCGGTCGGGATGTGCAGGGCAAGATCGAAAACCTTAAGCCCGAGATCGTAGGCAATGCAGATCTGGTTGATCGCGGCACCTCCGGCGGCGCAAAGTTCGACCGCGTTGGCGGTCGCCGCCACCGGCCGTGGCGAAATGCCGTGGCGCGTGACGCCGTGATTGCCGGCAAAGACCGCCATCAGCGGTCTTGTCACCGCGGGCGGAGCCCGCCCGCTCCAGGCGGCCAGCCAGGCGGCGATGTCCTCGATGCGGCCAAGCGAATTGCCCGGTTCGGCCTTGGCAAACAGCGTGCGCACGCGGGTCTCGGCTGCCGTGTCGGCCGCCGGCAGATTGGCCAACAGGTTGCGAAAATCGTCGAAAGGCAGTGCGCTGGTCATCTTGTTATCGATCATTCCCTGGATTTGGTAAGCGGCATAGCCGCCTTGCGGGGTTGGCACAACCTCTGGGATGATGGGCCTGCATTTGCCGCAAAGCCGGCCCCGAAGGGCGCAATCGCGAGGGCTTGCATTGGCTTTGCCGTTGCACCATGTGGAGGTGGAACAAGGGATTGCGGATGGAAGCCCAAGAGAAAGTCATGACGGCCATCGAATCCCCGTGCATCCTGGTCTGTTCGATCGACATGAAAACCGGCTTCTGTTTCGGGTGCGGCCGCACGCGCGAGGAAATCGGCGCCTGGATCGGGATGACGCCGGAAACGCGCCGCAGCGTCATGGCTGAATTGCCGGCCCGGCTGGAAACGGTCGAGCGCCGGCCGCGCCGGGA
>NZ_RZRW01000318.1:0-6844 GCF_003998745.1 Mesorhizobium sp. M7A.F.Ca.US.014.04.1.1
GTCGTAGGTGTGCTCGGCATCCGGATCGGCGATATCCTCGCCGATCAGCACCTCGCCGGCAGCGATCTCTTCGTCTTCGCCATCTTCGTCTTCGCCGAAGGCGCGCGCTTCGCCGAGCGCGCCGATCACGGCGTCGCGCAAATCGGGCATGCCCTGGCCATGCTCGGCCGAAACCGGGATCGGCTCGCCAAGGCCGAGCTCCCAGGCTTCCAGCATACCGCCCTGGGCGCCCTTCGCCTCGGCCTTGTTGGCGACCAGCACGACCGGCTTGCCGGACTTGCGCACGATCTCGGCGAAGGTCCTGTCGTCAGGCAAAAGGCCGGACTTGGCATCGATGGTGAAGAAGATCAGGTCGGCCTCGCGGATAGCGATCTCGGTCTGCGCACGCATGCGGCCGGGCAAGGTCGAGGCACCAGCGTCCTCGAAGCCGGCGGTGTCGATGACATCGAAATGCAGGTCGTAGAGCTTGGCGGCGTGGACGCGACGGTCGCGGGTGACGCCCGGCGTGTCGTCGACAAGCGCCAGCTTTCTTCCCACCAGCCGATTGAAGAGAGTCGATTTGCCGACGTTAGGTCTGCCGATGATGGCGACTTTGAAGGTCACGACGCACTGCCCGACCCGCGGATCAGCTCGGACATCAATGTTGCGCGCTCGCGGGTGTTGCGCGGGGCGCCGTCATCGGCGGCGATCTGGTCGAACAGTTTCAGCGCATCCTGCGTCTTGCCTTCCTTCCAGGCGGAAAGGCCGAGCGCCTCGCGCGCCGTGTGGCGCAGCGTGTTGGTGTCGGATGTCAGCGCTTCGATACGGCTGGACACGTCGGCGAACGAGCCATGGTCGACGAGCAGCAGCGCTGCCCGCAGCCGCGCCATGTCGCGAATGCTCTGGGGAATGGCCGTGTCGGCGGCGACTTCGTCGAAATCCTTGACGGCGGCGGGAACGTCGCCCTTGTTCGCCTTGACGGTCGCGCCGCGCATGCGTGCGAGCAGCGGATAGGCGCCGTAGCCATCCTTCTCCAACTGATCGAGCGCGGTCAGCGCCTCATCGTTCTTGCCGTCATTGGCAAGCTTCAGCGCCTGCGAGAACGCATCGCCCGAGCGGTTGGCGCGCGTCTCGTCCCAATAGCGATAGCCGACGAAGGCTGCGGTGCCGAGCACCACGAGGATCGCAACGACAATCAGGGCTGGGCCAAAACGGTCCCACAGCGCCTGCGCCTGTTCGCGACGGATCTCGTCGTTGACTTCACGGATAAAACTGTCGTCGGACATCAAATCAAACCATTCCTGCCCGGTCGGGCCTTTGTCAGCCCGCGTTTTAGCGAAATTTTGCCGGCATGGAAGGGGTTCGACCGGAAAATCGCTATTGTCCGGGGCAAACGGATGTTTGCCCCGGACGAGCAGCCGAAGAGGCCCATCGCACCCGCGCCACATTTAGGCGATAGCCGGCTTGCAGACGTTCCCCGAGTTAAGATCAGATTCCTATGCTTCGTCCGTTCCGCGTTGTTGCGTTTTCGCTTGCCGCGCTCGTCACTGCCGGCGTGGCTCTGGCCGACCCGCCCGCGCCACCGGTGCCGGCAAAGCCCAAGCAGGTCGTCATCATCTCGTTCGACAGCGCCCGCGACATTTCGCAGTGGAAGCGCAGTCGAGCACTGGCTGAGCGCACCGGGGCACATTTCACCTATTTTCTGTCCTGCGTCTTCCTGCTGTCGACGGAAACACGCAAGGAATACACCGCACCCGGCAGAAGCGCCGGGAAATCCAATATCGGCTTTGCCGCCTCGAAACAGGAAGTCACCGACCGGCTCGAGCAGATCGGGCTTGCCGCGCATGAGGGCCACGACATCGCCAGCCATGGCTGCGGCCATTTCGACGGCAAGGACTGGAGCAAGGCCGACTGGCTGAAAGAGTTCGGTTCGTTCGAGCACATTCTCGAGAACGCCTATGCCATCAACGGCATTGCGCCCGAGCCTGAGGGCTGGCGCGATTTCGCACGGCATGCGGTTGTCGGTTTTCGCGCGCCGTATCTGTCGACGGGCAAGGCGCTCTATGAAGCGCTGCCGGCCGCCGGCTATCAATTCGACGCCAGCGGCGTCTCGCAGGGCCCCGCCCGACCGACGGCCAGCAACGGCGTCATGCACTTTTCGCTGCCGCAGATTCCAGAAGGACCGAAGTCACGGCCGGTGATCGCCATGGACTACAATCTCTATGTCAGGCATTCCGGCGGCTTCGAACGGCCAAGCCAAGCGGGCGAGTTCGCCAACCGGACCTATGATGCCTTCCGCGCCGCCTTCGACAAGCAGTATGCCGGCAAGCGCATTCCGCTGGAGCTCGGCTTCCACTTCGCGCTGATGAATGACGGCGCCTACTGGAACGCGCTGGAGCGCTTTGCCGGCGAGGTCTGCGTCAAGGCCGATGTCGAATGCATCAGTTTTCGCGATTATGTTTCGCGCCAGGATGCCGGCCAGAGGCAGGTCTCGGTCGGCGGCTGAGCCGCCAACCCGGTTCGTTTCCAACCTCGATCTTTAGGCCGGATCCTCAGCGCCCTGCCTTGCCAGATAGCGCTGGTCGATATCGGGCAGCGGCTCGCCTTGCAGCGTCGCCTCGAAGGCGCGCAGGCGCTTGTGGACCGATTGCAGCTCGACGATGGTCGACCAGGAGGTGAGCAGAAACTGCAGTGAACCGGTCACCTTGCCGAATGCGTTCGAAATCTGGTTCAGCGCGCCGAACGTGATCTTGTGCGCCACCAGCGAGGGACCGAGGATCAGCAGCGAGAAAATGTTGTCGGCCTGCAGGTAGGTGTAACGGACGACGTTGAAATAGATGTAGTGGAAATAGAGCCTGAAATAATTGTGGCGAACATTCTCGAACAGCTCGGCCGTGGTGGCCGGCTGGGCCCGGTCCGCGTGATCCTCGCCGTAGACGAGTTCCTTGCGGTAGGCTGCCTCAACGCGCTGGTTGCGGAACTGCAGCCCTGGAAGTTTCAGACCTGCAACCATGACCGAGATCGTCCCGAACAGACACCAGGCAAGGGCTGCGACAACCAATGGCTGTGGAATCGCGCCGATAATCGGCAACTCGGTGATATGGGCCTGCAACTGGATCATGACCGGCAGGAATGCGATCAACGTCATAATCGACTGGACGAAGCTGGAGCCGAGATCTTCCATGATCTGCGAGAACCGCATCGTGTCTTCCTGGATGCGCTGCGAGGCACCCTCGATATGGCGTAGCCTGCCCCAATTCTCGACGAAGTAGTTGTTCATCGCCGTGCGCCAACGGAAGATCCAGTGACTGACGATGAAGGCGTTGACCACCTGCACATTCATGCCGACCAGGGCGAGCCACGAAAAATCAGCCAATCCGATATAAAATTCGCTGTTGGTCGACTTTCCAGTCCCCGACATCAGCCCCTGCACATAGTCGAAGAAAGGCCCATACCAGGCGTTGACGGCGACGCTGACCTGCACATTGAAATAGATGAAGAACAGGATGACCGCGGTCATCAGGATCGACCAGCGTTGCCATGGATGCGGCGAATACCAGCTCCAGAATGCGTAGAAGACGAGCACGCAGAACGCGAAATAGAGATAGAACCAGAGGAACGGCTTCGATACGAGGATGGCGATGCCGATGATGGGCGGCGCGCCGGCCGCGGCGGGCGGCAATCCGAAAACCGTACCTAATTGTTCACCACCGAAGAACCAGAACAGGATCGCCGCAAGGCTCCAGACGGCGGCCGAAGTGAAGAACAGCTTCGGCTGCGGGAAAAAGGATACGAACACTGTGGCGAATTCCTCGATCTAGGCACAAATCAGCTGACGACAGCGGGCATAAAGTCACACATTAGTGGGAAAGAAAATGCCCGTGCCCGATGCCCGGCACAGCAAGCTCACAATCATGGCGATTTTGGCGCAGCCGACCATGTGATGGCGCCGGAGACGACCAGCACGATCGCGGCTGTGATCGAGGCGAGGAAGAAATCGCCGGACATCTGCGCCAGAAACCCGGCGGCGACCGGCCCGATGATCTGGCCAAGGCCGAACGCAGCCGTCATCAGGGCGAATATCCGCCGCGGCGCGCTTGGCGCCTGCTGCCGGGCGGCCTGCAGGCCAAATGCGGTGATGGCAATGAAGGTGCCACCGAGCAGCACGCCGGCAAGCAGCGGCCCGGTGGCGCCGCCGATGGCGACGCTGGCGGTGACGCCGGCAACTTCGATGAAGCACGCCAGCGCATAGGCGGCATAAAGGCCGGTCCGGGCCGCGATCTTCTGCCAGAGCCAGACTGAGGGAAAGCCCGCAAGACCGGCGACCATCCACACCATGGCCTCGAAGACGCGGCTGCCGCCGCCTTGCCGGACGATGGCGACCAGGAATGTCGCCGTCACCACATAGCCAAAGCCGAACAGGCCGTAGGCGACGATGACCTTGACCAACGACCGGTCCATCCGCAGTGCCGGCTCGCGGGTGGCTTCGCCGTTGCCGAGCGGACCCTCATTGGCCAACAGCGCAACGAGGACGAAACCACAGGCCGAAATCGCCGCCGACCACAGCCAGCCTGCAGCCCAGCCCGAATGCTCGGCGACCAGCACCGCCATCATCGCCGCCGATGCCGCTATGCCGAGCCCGACGCCGCCGAAATGCCAGGCCTGCAGGTCGTTGCGACCGGCAGCCGCGATGTGGCTGAAAACGGTGCTGGCCATGAACACCATGACGAAGGCGCTGGCCAGACCGGCCAGAAAGCGGATAGCGAGAAAGGCCGTCATCGCTTCGGTCAGCCCCATCAGCGCGGCAAGGACCGTACTGGCGCCAAGCCCCGCCAGCATCAGCAGGCGCTCGCGCCCATGCGCCCAGCCGCCCGCCGCTGCCAACGCGCCGACGAGATAACCGAGATAATTGGCCGACGCGATCCAACCGGCATCGGCAGGCGACAGATGCAATTCCTGCATCATGCCGGGCAGGATCGGCGTGTAGACGAAACGGCCGATGCCCATGGCAACCGCCATGGCAATCATGCCGGCGAAGGCGAAACGCAGCGCTGTCGAGGTGGCTGATGTCATTGCACTGCACAATAAGTGCAGGGGTCGCTGAAACAATCGCCATCTGTTGGGCCAGCGCGTGCGCGGGACGTGGTGCTCGCCTCGACTTTCCTCAAGCCGGAACGCTTGGCGGCTGCTCAGCAGCGGCCGCCGGCGTGCAACGGGGCCGTCTCGTGCACTGTCCGCCGTGCCGTCAGCCTGAACGGCACATCGCCCAGTTCGCGTTCCGACATGGTGTTCAGCACCGGATGCGAAAGCGGATCGGTCAGCCATCTCTGCGTTTCGCTGTCCGGGTGCGGCTCATACGGCGTACTCGCAGCGAAAAAGACCTTCAGCGACGACGACAAGATCCTCAGCATTTCCGGCTCCACAGGTCTGTCTCTTCCGATAAAATCCGCCGTTTCGACATGCCTTTCAATTGAGATTTCAGCCGGATCAGTTTAGAAAAACTCAATGGCCATGCTCAACCGCGTCCACCTCAACGGCCTGCGCGCCGTCGAAACCGTTGCCCGTCTCGGATCGCTGGCGGCGGCCGCCGGTGAGCTCAACGTTTCCGCAGCCAGCAGATAAGCCGTACCGAAAAACAGCTCGGCCAGGCGCTGTTCGAGCGAACGGCGAGCGGTCTGGTGCTGACCGAATTCGGCGCCGTCTTCGCGGCCCGCCTTGGTGCTGGATTTCGTGAGCTTTCCCAGGCCGTGGCGCTGGCCGACGAGGCTACGCAATGCACATTGGTGGTTTCGGTGGCGCCGGCCTTTGCCTCGAAGTGGCTGTTGCCCAGACTATCTCGCCACTTCGACCGGCATCCCAACGTGCTGCTGCGCATCGACGCTTCGGTGCGGCTGGTCAATCTCGATCACTCAGACATCGACATCGCCATCCGGCTTGGCGACGGCAAATGGCCGGGCGGGCGCACGGAACTGCTCTTGGCGCAGGAAGTCTTCCCGGTCTGCGCGCCGGCGATTGCCCAAAAACTGAAGTCGATCGAGGACCTTGCCCAGACCTGCGCGATCACCGACGAGCGAGCAATGATCAACTGGGAAAGCTGGTTCGAGACGGCCGGCGTCCCACCTGTCAGCTTCCTCAAGGGTGCGCGTTTCACCGACCCGATGCTGTGCCTGGAATCGGCGATTGCCGGCCACGGCGTGATGCTGGGCTGGCAATTGCTCGCCGCGGATGCGCTGGCCGACGGGCGGCTGGTGGCGCCTTTCGGTATCCGCGCCCAGAGCGGGCTCGGCTATTGGCTGGTGACCTCGTCCGTCAAGGCGGAAAGCCGCAAGGTCCGGGATTTCAAGGTCTGGATCAGGGAAGAGATCGAAGCAACCATGGCGCGGTTCGGGTCCGCAACCCCAAAACCCGCCGGCGCGATCGCGGTGGAAAGCGCCGCGCCGCCGCTCTATGGTAGGTCGGACATCAAACTACGACAGGCAGGATCATGACCACACATTCGCGCGGCGTTTCCGCATCAATCGACCCGGTGAAGCTCGACAGGCTGGCGGAAGTCGCCATCAAGGTCGGGCTGCAATTGCAGCCAGGGCAGGATCTGGTGCTGACGTCATCGATCGCGGCACTGCCGCTAACCAGGCGGATCGTCGAGCATGCCTACAAGGCCGGCGCCGGCCTGGTGACGCCGATCTTCAACGATGACGAGATGACGCTGGCGCGCTACCGCTTCGGCGCCGATGCGAGCTTCGACCGCGCCGCCGGCTGGCTCTATGAAGGCATGGCGAAGGCCTTCTCCAACAATGCGGCCAGGCTTGCGGTGCGCGGCGAGGATCCGTCGCTGCTCTCCGCACAGGATCCGGCGAAAGTGGCG
>NZ_RZRW01000319.1:0-6759 GCF_003998745.1 Mesorhizobium sp. M7A.F.Ca.US.014.04.1.1
CCACGGACAGGGCGTCGGGCACCAGCGCGACGCCGATCGCCGGCCGGCCGACGGGTGCATCGCCGGCAGTGGCCTGGTTGAGCTCGACCACGGTGCCTTCCCGCAGGAGATGGGCCGTCAGATGGGTCAGGGCGGTGGGTGACAGCGAGGTGCGCCGCGCCAGTTCGGCGCGCGACTGCGGACCGTCGTCGCGCAGGATTCGCAGGATCGCTCCGTGGTGCGCGCCCATTCTTCCTCCCTATTATTTTCTAATGTTAATAAATTAATTAAGCCTGTCAAGCACGGCAAAGCGCGGCTTGCGACTGGCATCGATGCACCTGGCTTTCACCCTACCCTGCCGCTGGAGTAGGGGCATTGACGCGAAGGGAGATAGCGGGGAAGGCAAGGCCGTCATGAGTAGGTCGAAGATCAGCCAAGCGGAGACGGCCACCTATGCCGCTTGGCTCCCGCGCGCTAAGGGGCGGTGGCAGCCGAGCGCTTGAACAGGATGGTCACCCGCGTGCCCTCGCCGGCGCTCGACGTCACGTCGAACTCCGCCTTGGCATTCTCGGTCAGCGAGCGGGCGATCAGCGCGCCGAGTTTGCCGCGCTTGGGCCAGCTCTCGCCGTCCGGCAGGCCAATGCCGTCATCGGCGATCACGATGCGGCAGCCATCGCCGTCAACGATGCTGTGCAGCGTGATCGTGCCGCCGTCACGTCCCTGGAAGGCATGTTTGAGCGCATTGGTCAAAAGTTCGTTCACCACCAGCCCGGTCGGCATGGCGACATTGATCGACACCGGATAGGTGTCGACCTTCATGTCGAGGCGGATGCCCTCGACCGCATGCGAGTTCATGACCGCCGACGCGATCTGGCTGAGATAGACACCAAGATCGACCTCATCCTTGCCATCGTCCCCCGACAGCGTCTGGTAGAGGATCGCCAGCGCATCGACGCGCCCCGCCAGCCTCTCGAAACGCTTCTGGTCCGGTTCGGCCGCGTTGCGCGTCTCCATCCGGATCAGCGCGGTGATCATCTGCAGATTGTTCTTCACCCGGTGCTGCAGTTCGCGCAGCAGCGTGTCCTTCTCACGGATGCGCTCGTCGATCGATCGCGCATCTTCGGTTTCGCCATGGGCCGAAACGTCGACCAGCGCCACCAGCCGGAAGCAGGCCTTGCCATTGTCGTCCTCGATGACGTTGGAATAGACGTCGACGATAGTCGGTTGGCCTTCCTTCCGCTCCAGCCGGAACGTGCCGATGAAATCAGTGTCCTCGACCACGGCCTCGAACAGCGGCCGGTCCTTCTGCTTGTGCAGGCCGGTGCCGGAAAGCGCCGCCCAGTGTTGGCGAGCGAGCATCGCCGCCTTGAGGCCGGACAGTTTCTCGAATTCCGGATTGGCATAGACGACACGCTCCTTCGAACCCAGGTCCGAGACGGCAATGGCGATCGGCACCTGGTCGAGGAACTTCTTGAACTGTTCGCTTTCGAGCGCGCTGGCAAGGTCCGGCGTTTCGAGCAGCTGCCCGACCGCTTCGGCCTTCTGTGTATCGGATGTCATCTGCGGCGCCTGTGCTGTGTGGGCACCATCAATAACAGCGATGCGATCACCCCGCCATCGCCAAACATGGAGTCCGCATTTTCACGCCCCGCATCGGCGATGGCGGCGTGTCTGCCGAATTGACGCCGCTGCCTGAGAGTGCCTCAGGAGGCCGGCTTCGACGCCAGCCGTGGACCGGTCTTGACGTCGACGATCTCCGGCTTGGCGCTGTCGACCGCGCCATCCCAGCCGCCGCCGAGCGCCTTGTTGAGGGCGATGTAGTTGGTCGCCAGCAGGACGCGGCTTTGCAGCAGCGAGTCCTCGGCCGAATAGAGCGAGCGCTGGGCGTCGAGCACGTCGAGGAGGCTTGTCTCGCCGGCCTTGTAGAGCGTGCCTTCGAGACTTGCCGCCTCGCCATAGGACTTCGCGGACGAGGCGAGCTTGCCGATCCGGATGCGCTCCTGCGACAACAGCACCAGCGCGTTCTCGACATCCTCGAGCGCCGTCAGCACCGAAGACCGGTAAGCGATGAAATACTGATCGCGTTGCGCCTTGGCGACCTCGACGGCCGCCTGCAATTGGCCGGCATTGAACAGCGGCACACTCAGCGTCGGCCCGAACGACCAGCCGATCGACGAATTCTTGCCGAGATCGCCAAGCTTCAGCGCCGCCGTGCTGATGTCTCCCGTCAGGCTGACCGAGGGATAGCGGGCGGCTTCGGCCTGGCCGATCTTGGCGGTATATTGCGCATATTGGCGCTCCGCCATGCGCAAATCGGGCCGCGATAGCAGGAGGTCGGCGGGAATTCCGGTGGGCATCGGCAGGCGCGGTGCAGGAATGGGCGCGACCCGCTTCAGCCGCTCGTTGAGCGAGGCAGGCGGCCGGCCGGCCAACACCGCGAGACGATGCACGGCCTGCGCATAACTTGCCTCCAGCGTCGGAACGGCGGCTTCGGTGCTCGCTGCCTGACCCATTGCCTTGGCGACATCGGCGGCGGTCGCCGTGCCCGCCTGCGCCATGGTGCGGGTAAGTTCGGCGGTCTGTCTTTGCGACGCGGCCGAACGACGGGCGAGCGCGATGCGGGCCTGGTAGCCGCGCGCCTGGGTATAATAGGAAGCGACATCGCCGACCAGGGTGAGAAGCGTCGAGCGCAGTTCCTCCTGCGAGGCGTTCAGCCCGTAGTGCGCGGCCTCTACGCCCCTCCGGTTGGCGCCGAACAGGTCGAGCTCCCAGCTTGCATCGAAGCCGGCCTGGTACTCGCTGTAGGTGGCGTCAGAGCCTGATGTGGTCTCGGCCGACTTGTTGCGGGAGGCCGAGCCGGAGCCGTCGGCCGAAGGCAGCAATGTGCCGGCACTCTGGCGATAGCTGGCGCGCGCCTCGCGGATTTTTGCCTTGGCGGTGGCGACATCGAGATTGCCGGCAACCGCTTCCTCGACAAGCGTGTTCAGCTCGGGATCGCGTAGCCGCTGCCACCATTTTGACAGTCGTGCCGGCTGGGCAGGCTTTGTCGGCTTCTGGCCGCTCCAATTCGCCGGCATTGCCAGTATCGGTGTCTGATAATCCGGACCGACGACGCATCCCGCGAGCAGGACAGCGGTGAGCATAGGCGCAAGAAGCCGCCTCGCGGCCACCGAGCCACGTTCCAAACCTGTCATGTGAAGTTTTCCTTATTGCTGGGTGGCCGTCACCGGCGTCTCGCCCGTATCTGGTTTGGCCGCCCTGCCCTTGAAGATGCGCCGCACCGTGACGAACAATAGCGGCACCAGGAAGACGCCGATCACCGTCGCCGCGATCATGCCCCCCATCACGCCGATGCCGACCGAGTTCTGCGCGCCCGAGCCCGCACCGCTGGCGATCGCCAGCGGCAACACACCGAGGATAAAGGCCAGCGACGTCATCAGGATCGGCCGCAGCCGTTGTCGCGCCGCCTCCAGCGTCGCCTCGACCAGCCCCATCCCGGCGGCCTGCCGCTCGATGGCGAACTCGACGATGAGGATGGCGTTCTTGGCGGCGAGACCGATCGTGGTCAAAAGGCCGACCTTGAAATAAACGTCGTTGGACTGGCCGAACAGGCTGGCCGCCAGCAGCGCGCCGAAGATGCCGATCGGCACCGACAGCATGACCGCGAACGGGATCGACCAGCTCTCATAAAGTGCGGCCAGGCACAGGAACACGACCAGCGCCGAGATCGCATAGAGCGACAGCGCCTGGTTGCCGGAAAGCTTCTCCTGGTGCGACAGCCCGGTCCACTCGTGCGAATAGCCGGCGGGCAGTTGCGCGACGAGCTTGTCGATCTCGTCCATGGCGGCACCCGAGCTGACGCCCGTGGCCGCCGCGCCCTGGATCTCGACCGCCGCCGACCCATTGTAGCGCTCCAGCCTGGGCGAGCCGAATGTCCAGTGGCTGGAGGCAAAGGCCGAGAACGGCACCATGTCGCCGCTGGCGTTGCGGACCTGCCATTTGTCCAAATCTTCCGGCTGCATGCGGAAGTTCGGGTCCGACTGCAGATAGACCGGTTTCACCCGCCCGCGATCGATGAAGTCGTTGACGTAATCGCTGCCCCAGGCGGTCGAAAGCGTGTTGTTGATGTCGGCCAGGCTGACGCCAAGCGCGCTGGCCTTCTCCTGGTCGATGTCGACCGAGAATTGCGGCTGGTCTTCCTGGCCGTTGGGCCTTGTGTTGGCGAGCACCTTGCTCTGCCCGGCCAGGGCCAGAAGCTGGTTGCGCGTCTGGATCAGCGCGTCATGGCCGGCGCCGTTGACGTCCTGCAGGTAGAAGTCGAAGCCGTTGGTGTTGCCGAAGCCCTGGATGGCGGGAGGCGCGAGCGCGAAGACCTGCGCGTCCCTGATCTTCGAAAACGCGCCCATCGCACGGCCGGCGATGGCCTGCGCGGCGGAAGCCGGCGATTTGCGCAGGTCGAAATCCTTCAGCCGCACGAAAGCGATGCCGACATTCTGCCCTGCGCCGCCGAAGCCGAAGCCGGAGGCGGTGAACACCCCGTCGACGGCGTCCTTCTCCTGGTTGAGATAATGGTCGGTCACTTCTGCCAGCACGCGCTCCGTGCGATCCTGCGTCGCGCCGACGGGCAGCTGCACGCTGGTGATCAGGATGCCCTGGTCCTCTTCCGGCAGGAACGAGCTCGGCAGCCGGGCAAACATCCAGCCCACGGCAACGACGATGGCCAGGAACACGACGAGGAAGCGCCAGGATCGGTTGATGATGCCGTGCGAGCCGTCGCGGTAGGCAAGCGTGCCGCGATCGAAGACACGGTTGAACCAGCCGAACGGGCCGGTCTGCGTCGCATGGTCCTTGGGCGGCCGCAGGATGGTGGCGCAAAGTGCGGGCGTCAGCACAAGGGCGACCAGCACGGACAGCACCATCGCCGAGACGATGGTCACCGAGAATTGCCGGTAGATGATGCCGGTCGAGCCGCCGAAGAAAGCCATCGGCACGAACACGGCCGAAAGCACCGTGGCGATGCCGATCAGCGCGCCGGTGATTTCGTGCATCGACTTGCGCGTCGCCTCCTTCGGCGACAGGCCTTCCTCCTGCATCACGCGTTCGACATTCTCGACGACGACGATGGCGTCGTCGACCAAGAGGCCGATGGCCAGCACCATGGCGAACATGGTCAGTGTGTTGACGGAATAGCCGAACAGCGACAGCACGCCGAACGTGCCGAGCAGCACCACCGGCACGGCGATCGTCGGGATGATGGTGGCGCGCAAATTCTGCAGGAAGATGAACATCACCAGGAACACCAGCACGATTGCTTCGGCCAGCGTCTTGACCACCTCCTCGATCGACAGCCGCACGAAAGGCGAGGTGTCGTAGGGATAGACGACCTCGACCCCTTGCGGGAAGGTCGAGCTCAGCCGGGCGATCGTCGAACGCACCGCTTCGGCGGTGTTGATGGCGTTGGCGCCGGTCGCCAAATTGACGGCGACGCCGGCCGCCGGCTTGCCATTGTAATTGGCCTGCGTCGTATAGCTTTCGGCGCCGAGCTCGACGGTGGCGACATCGTTGAGGCGGACCAGAGAGCCATCGGTCTGGCTCTTCAGGATGATGTTGCGGAACTGTTCGGCGGTCTGCAGCCGGCTCTTGGCCGTCACCGTGGCATTGAGCTGCTGGCCCTTGCGCGCCGGCAGGCCGCCGAGCTGGCCGGCCGAAACCTGCGTGTTCTGTGCCTCGATGGCGGTCGCCACATCGCTCGGCATCAGGGCATATTTGGCGAGCTGGTCCGGATCGAGCCAGATGCGCATGGCATAGCCGGAGCCGAACAGCTGCGTCGAGCCGACGCCTTCGACGCGCTTCAGCGTGTCGTTGACGGTGGCGTCGACATAGTCGGCGAGATCGGTCGAGTTCATCTTGGCGTCGGTCGAGACGAAGCCGATGACCATCAGGAAGCCGGTCGAGGATTTGGAGACGGTGATGCCGTTGCTCTGCACCACCTGCGGCAGCTGCGACTGCACCAGCTGCAGCTTGTTTTGCGTCTGCACCTGGGCGGTATCGGGATCGGCCGCTGTGGTGAAGGTCAGCGTGATCGAGGCCGAACCGGTCGAGGTCGACGTCGCCGTCATGTAGTCGAGATTGTCGATACCGGTCATGCCTTGCTCGATGACCTTGGTCACCGAGTTCTCGACCGTCTGCGCGTCGGCGCCCGGATAGGTGGCGCTGATGTTGACTGTCGTCGGCGCAATCTGCGGATATTGCGAGATCGGCAGCGAGGTGAGCGCCAGGAGGCCGCCCAGCATGATCACGATGGCGATCACCCAGGCGAAGATCGGCCGGTTGATGAAGAATAGTGACATCGCTCAGTTCCCGGTCGCGGCGGCAGGCGCCGGTTTCGCCGCATTGGACGCGGCCGGTGCGGCGGACGTGCTCTGCCCGCGGTCCTTGACCTCGCCGGTCGTCTCGTCGATCGTCACTTCGACACCCGTCGCATCGCCGCCGGGGCGCACCAGTTGCATGCCCTCGACGATGACGCGGTCGCCGTCGCCGACACCCGAATCCACCAGCCAGTTGTTGCCGACGCTGTTGCGCACGGCGAGCACGCGCGTCTCGACCTTGCCCTGCGCATTGATGACCATGGCGGTGGCCTCGCCCTTGGTGTTGCGGCTGACGGCACGCTGCGGCACCAGGAAACTGTTCTGGGCAACGCCCTCCTCGACCAGTGCCCGCACATACATGCCGGGCAGAAGCAGGCGGTCGGGATTGGGGAACTCGGCCCTGAGCGCAAAG
>NZ_RZRW01000320.1:0-6746 GCF_003998745.1 Mesorhizobium sp. M7A.F.Ca.US.014.04.1.1
TCCGCGACGGCGACCAGGCATTGGCCCGCGCCGCTGTCCAGGTCGACGATTGGGACGGCGGCACCCGCATGGGGCCGACGCTGCTCGCCTTCCTCTCGGTGCCGCGCTTTTCAGCCTTTGCACGCGGTGCCGCTATCGTCATCCTATCCGACGCGCTGGAACGCGGCGATCATGCCGAGTTGGAGACAGCCATGCGGCGGCTGAGCGCCCGCGCCTTCCGGCTGTCGCTGGCCACACCTTTGGCCGGCGACCCGCGCTTCCGGCCGGCAACGGCGGCACTTCGCGCCATCCTGCCTGACCTCGACGATCTCGTCGACGGCTCGTCGCTTGCCGGTCTCACCGATTTCATCCTGTCGCTCGCCCGCCCTGCTCCGGCGGCGGCGACAATCTGGAAGAGGGTTTCATGATGCAGAAAACCATCGACGCACATTTTCACATCTGGCGCCAACAGGATCAGCCATGGCTGGTCGGACCGATGGTGCCGCGCATCTTCGGCCCCTACGAACCGATCCGGCGCGACTATCCGATCGAGGAATTTCTCGAAGACCAGAGGGATTCAGGCGTCGAGAAGGCCGTCTACGTCCAGACCAACTGGGCCAAGGAGGATTTCGAGAAGGAAGTCGCTTTCCTGCAGAAGACGTCCGACGAAACCGGCTGGCCGCATGCCATCGTCGGCTACACCGACATGACCGTCGACGATATCAGGCCTCAGATCGATCGCTTGATGAAATACAAGCTGCTGCGCGGCCTGCGCATGCAGTTGCACTGGCACGAGACCCCGGCCTTCCGCTTCGCCGCCTCCGCCGATCAGGTGATCGACCCGAAAGTGCGCGCCAATGTGGCGCGGCTCAAGGATTATGGCCTGTCCTTCGACCTGCAGCTCTTCCCCGCCCAGATGAAGGACGGCCTGACGCTGGTCGGCGAGAACCCCGAAACGAATTTCATCCTCACCCATGCAGGCATGCTGACCGGCATGGAACCGGAAACCACCGAGGCCTGGAAGGCAGGCCTGCAAACGCTGTCGGCGGCGCCCAATCTTTACGCCAAGCTGTCGGGCCTCGGCACCTTCGTCCACCGCAACGATCCCCTGCTGATCGCCTATGTCGTAGACAACGCGATCGATATCCTGGGCGCCGACCATCTGATGTTCGGCTCGAACTTCCCGATCGAGAAGCTGTGGACCAGCCACGCTGAGCTGATCAAGGCGCACCGCGACGCGGTGGCCAAGCATGGTGCGGTGGCCGAGGCGGATATCTTCTGGAACACGGCGGAGAAGGTTTACCGGCCGGTGTGACGCCTCACTTCACCTCGAACTGCGGATCGACTGGAATCTGCATCGCCGTCACCAGATGGTTGGTCTGGCCGGCGAGCCCGATGATCGACACCAGTTCGCCATGCTGCGCATCGGTCATGCCCTTGGCGCGGGCTGCCGCCGTGTGCGAGTGGACGCAGTAGGAGCAGCCATTGGCGGTCGACACCGCGATGTAGATCATCTCCTTGGTCAGCGGATCGATGGCGCTGTCGGCGACCATCACCACCTTCAACTGTTCCCAGATCCGCTTCAGCGCCGGAGGATCATTGGCCAGCCCGCGCCAGAAATTGTTGACGAAATCAGATTTGCGCGTCGCGCGGATGTCTTCGAACACGGCTTTCACGGCGGGAATCTTTTCGACCTCGGCATCGCTGAGGAGTTTTGTGGTGGCCATGGGGTTTTTCCTTCGTTGGATCGTTGCGTGAATTGAATCAGGTCTTGAGCAATTGCGGCCAATCCACTCGTCCGATTCACTTTTCCAGCGCCGGCGTCTAGATTCAGGTCAGGCCGAGTCGAAAATGGTGGGTTCCGAGAACCGGAGCGGAGCGTACTTTTCGTACGTGAGAACCGGAAGCGCAGGAAACCGCCATTTGCAGGCCGGCCTCACCTGAATCTAATGCACGGCCGCGTACATGATCTTCTCCTCCGTGGCCTCCGCCGGCGAAAACTCCTCGACGATGCGGCCCTGGCGGCAGACCAGGATGCGGTCGGACAGGTTCATGATCTCCGGCAGGTAGGACGAGATGACGACGACGGCCAGCCCCTCATCGGCCAGCCGGTTGATGATCTGGTGGATCTCGGCGATCGCGCCGACATCGACGCCACGTGTCGGCTCGTCGAAGATGACGATGCGCGGCTTCTGCACCAGCCCCTTGCCGATCACCACCTTCTGCTGGTTGCCGCCTGACAGCTCGACGACGCGCGCATTGTCGTTGATTGCCTTGATGTTCAGCGTCTTCGTCCATTCGGCCGAGAGCGCGCGCATCTCCTGCGTGTTGATCACCCAGGCCTTTTCGCGGCCCGCCGCCAGCAGTCCGCCGAACAGGTTTTCGGCAATGCCCATCGTCTCGAAGATGCCTTCGCTCTTGCGGTCCTCGGTGACATAGACGATGCCGTCGGCCACCGCTTCGCTCGGCACGAGATAGCGCACCGGTCTGTCATCGAGTTCAATCGCGCCCCCGCGCAGGAAATCCCGTTTGTAGATGCCTGAGACGATCTTGAATGTCTCGGTGCGGCCGGAGCCGATCAGCCCAAACACGCCGGTGATCTGGCCCTCGAAGATCGAAAAAGAGGTGTTGCGCACGACATTGCTCATCGAAATGTCCTGCACCGACAGCACTTTCTTGCCCGCCTTGCGCAGCTTCGCTTCGTCGCGCTGGCGGTAGATCTGTCCCGATAGCGTGCGCCCGACCATGGCGGAAACGATCCTGTCGCGGTCGAAGGCGGATGTGTCGTCGGTAATGACCAGCTCGCCGTCGCGCAGGATGGTGATGCGGTCGGCGATATCGAGCGCCTCTTCCAGCGCATGGCTGATGAAGACGATCGAGACGCCGCCCGCCTTCAGCCGGCGGATCAGCGCGAAGAAGTGCCGCTTCTCCTCCGGCGTCAGCGTCGCCGTCGGCTCGTCGAAGATGATGATCTCGGCATTGTGGTGGACGGCGCGCGCGATCTCGACCATCTGCCGCTTGGCGGCGCCCAACGTTGCCACCATGGCGTTGGGGTCGACCGGAAAATTCAGCGACTGCAGGAACTGCTGCGCTGAAATGTAGGTGCCGCGCAGCCGGTTGAGGAACTTTTCGGTGCCGAGATAAAGGTTCTGCGCCACCGTCATCGACGGCACCAGGCTGGTCTCCTGGAACACCATGGCGATGCCGGCTTCAAGCGCTGCGTGCGGCGAGGCGTAGGCGATCTCTTGCCCATTGTGGAACATCTTGCCCGAAGTGGCATCGACCACACCGGCGATGATCTTGGTCAGCGTCGATTTGCCCGCGCCGTTCTCGCCGAGCAGCGCATGGATCTCGCCCTTGCGCAATTCGAAGCTGACGTTCTTCACCGCAGGCACGCCACGATAATTCTTGGTGACGTTTTCCAGCCGAACGATCGGTTCCATCAAAAACCTCCCGCATCGATCGCCAGCACGCAGTCGCCGCCTCTGGAGGCGACAAACAGCCGGCCATCCTTTTCCGCAACGCTGCAGATGCCATGACGCGTTCCATTGGCGCGGCTGTGCAGGCTGAACAGCGGCTGCATCTTCTGGTCGAGCCTGACCACCAGCCCATAGGAGCGGCTCGGCGACCACGGCTTGTGGATGCCCATGGTGCGGATGCCGCCGCATTGCAGCGGCTCGAGGAAGCTGCGGCTGGACGCCAGTGCCGGCGCGATCCAGTAGGCCGGCGGCACTTGGCTCAGCATGTCCTGCCGGTAATGCGTTTCCTGCAGCACGAATTCGATCAGCCGGTTGCGCGGCGCAAACAAGGTCAGCCAGGCCCCACCATCGGCGGACGGCGACAGCCGCGCGGGATATCCCGGCAGATGTGCAAGCACCGTCGAGCGGTTGCCGGTAGCGCCATCGAAGCGAACAAGCTGGTGACGCCAGCTTTCGCTAACCAGCAGATCCTCGCCGACAGGATGCAGCCCGTAGGGAAAGGCAATGTCGCCGGCGAGTTTGCGGAAATCACCGCCTGCGGCGCCTCGCTTCCAGAGCGAACCGGCCACGCCCTTCTTCATCAGATCGGCGGCCCATTGCGATGGCGCATGCTCGGTCGAGCCGTTGGCCAGCCACAGCGTGCCGTCATCCGCATAGGCTAGTGCGGTGATGCAGCTGATCCCGGCCGGCAGTGAAACGTCGCTGCCGCCAATCAGCAACTTGCCGCTTTCCAGCCCGACCGTCAGTTCGCCCAATGGCGACAGCGCCAGCGCGGTGACGGCAGACGGAAAGGTCTCGACCACGACAGGTTGCGCTCCAGCAGCAATCGAATGGATGGCGTTGCCGCTGGAGACCAGCAGCCTGTCACCGGTAACCAGCAGATTATCCGGTTCCGTCAGCTCGGCAAAAGCCGGCGCATCATCCAGCCGCGTATTGGGGCGAAAAGCGCCGTCGAGCGGCGGGATGGTCACCGCCTTACCGCGGAACAGGTCGAGCACCGGGTCGAGGATCATGGCTTTGCTCCCCAATAGGAAGCGGGGCTGGTCCAGTTCGGGTCGGCGCCTGCAATCTTGTAGCGGCCGATACGGTTGTTGAGGATGCCGCCGACGAACAGATACCCCTTGTGCTCGCGCATCGAGGTGACCATCGGGTGCGCGCCGCCGGTGAGGTCGCCCATCGCCTCGACGATGCCGCCCTTCTCTGTGAATTTCACCACACCGCCGGTGTTGATGTTGGGGAACAGCCATTCGTCCTGCGGCAGCCGGCGCGTCATGCGCTTGCGCATGTCGGGATGGCGCAGCGACAGGTCGAAGCTCGGCGTGCGCATGCCGAGCCACGCCATCCAGTAATTGCCGTCGGAGGCGCGGTTGATGTTGTCGGGATAGCCCGGCATGTCGCGGATGACGCATTCGGCGGTGCCGGCCTTCGGCCCTTCCAGCCAGTAGCGGTGCACGCGGCAGGCCCAGCTTTCGGCGAAGAACAGCGACTTGCCGTCATGCGCCATGCACACACCGTTGGTGTAGCGATAGCCGTCGAGCAGCGTCTTCGTCGAGCCGTCCTTCGGGTCGTAGACCAGCAGCCGGCCGGTGGCACGGTTCTCGATCGAATCCAGCGCCCAATCGTGGGCGTCATATCGCTTAGTTGAATCTGTGAAATAGATGCGGCCGTCCGGTGCGATATCGCAGTCGTTGGGGTCACGCAGCCGTGCATCGTCGACGATCGAGGTCCACGAGCGCGACGTCTCCGCCGAGAGGCGTTTGACCTCCCGATCCGGCGAGACCGAATAGAGACCCATCGCGCCGACGCAGCTGATCAGATTGCCTGATTTGTCGAAGGCCAGCCCCAGCGGGAAACCGCCGATGTGGGCAAACACCTCCGACCTGACATAGTCCGGCGCGAAGAAGCGGACGATCTCGCCATGACGCGTGCCGCAATAGAGATTGTCGTCGCGGTCGAGGATGACGTCTTCCGGCCCCTCCAGCTCGCCAAGCCCGATATGCTCTGCGGCCGACAGCCTGTTGTCGAGTTCGTATGGCGTGCCCGAGCCGGGTGCGGCCGACTGTGTCTCGCCCATCTTGAGATAGACCGGCGCGACATAGACCTCATTCAGCACCTTGTGCCGGTTCTTCAGCCAGCGGATGTCGATGGTCACCGCCACCGCCAACATGATGCCGAGCACCATCTGGTTGGTGCCGGTGCCGTAGCCCAAGCGGATCAGACCGTTGGTCATGGTCAGCACGATGATTGCGCCCATCAGCCCCTTGATCACCGAGCCGCGCCCGCCGCCGAGGCTGACGCCGCCGACCACCGCCGCCGTCAGCGCCATGATCTCGAGGTTGAGGCCGGTTCCCGGCCCTGCCCCGCTCAGCCGGCAAGCAATGAGGAAGCCGCCGATCGAGGCGCAGAAGCCGGAAAAGACATAGGTCATGAACACGGTGCGGCGCACGCGGATGCCGGCATTGTGCGCCGAGCGCCTGGAGCCGCCGACCGCCAGCACGTGCCAGCCCGGCCGCGAACGCGTCAGCGCGATATGGGTGACGATGGCCAGGATGATCGCCAGCCACACCGAGACGGACAGCCCCCAGAAGGTGCTGTCGCCGATGAAGTCGAGCACATCCGATGTCGCGGTCGAGAGCTGCACATCGGCGGCATAGGTGGTGACCAGGATGTCGAACAGCGCCCGGCCGAAGATGAAGGTCACCAGCGTGGTGAGAAAGGCGCGCAGCCTGAGATAGCCGACAAGGTAGCCGTTGATGGCGCCGAAGATGAGGCCGGTGGCGAGCGATGCGGCCAGCGCCAGCCAGATCGACTGTTCGAGGATGAAGAAGACATAGACGGCGGAAAAGCACGACAGCGCGAAGATCGAGCCGACCGACAGATCGATGCCGCCACCCAGCATCACCACCGTCATGCCGGTGACGACCATCGAGAACTCGCCGAGCTGGCGGGTCGATTCCTGCAAAGCGGTCAGCTTGAAGAAGCCGGGAATGACCGAGCCGAAGGTCGCCAATGTCGCCACCAGCGCCAGGAACGGAATGGCGTTGTCGGTCCAGCGTTTGGTCAGTATCTCGCCGACGACATGGTCGGGCACGAGATTGTAGCGCCAGGACTGGAGGCGTTCGCGAAAGGACATCGGCTGCTGCTATTCCATGAGGGGACGAGGTGACCGGATCCTTCCGGTCACCTCGCTTGTACTTCAGTCGAAAAGGTGCGGCTTACTTTGCCGCCGCCGCTTGTGCCTGCAGCGCCTTCAGGTCCCAGCAGCTGTCGGGCTTGAGGTCGTCCTTC
>NZ_RZRW01000032.1:0-20220 GCF_003998745.1 Mesorhizobium sp. M7A.F.Ca.US.014.04.1.1
CACGCGCCATGATCTCGGCGCGCTTTTCCGGAACCATATCGGACAGGATGATGCCCATCATGGTGCCGACGGTGGCGTGGCCGGACGGCCAGGAACCCGAACTCGACAGCTTGACCGCCGGCTTGACGAGGTCGCTGAGCTGGTGCGGACGCGGGCGCTTCCAGATATCCTTGGCCGGATCGACGACGGCGCCTTCGGTGGCCACGACGCGGTCGAAGAAGGCGCTGAATTTGGGCAGCGTTTCCTTGTTGAATTTCGGCCCCATGACGTTGGCGAAGCGCCAGACATTCTCGTCGGCATCGGCGACGGCGCTGGCTACCATCTCGGGCGTGCGTGTCACCTGCAGCATCAGCACCTCGCCGAGTTCGGCCTTGGTCTGCGCCGAATCGTTTGCCGGCGGCGGCGGCAGGATCATCGTCAGGTCGACATCCTTGTTGGTGACGAAAGGCTGGGCGTCTTCCGCTTGCGCGGCCGAGCCGACGATGAGCAGCAACAGGCCTGCCGCGAGCGATGCGTATCTTTTCATGGGTGCGATCCTTTGATGAGAGCAGCACAGGATCGCCGGATGCGGTGACGGCCATGTGACATGGCCGGCTTCTGGAAATGCAAAAGGGCGCCTCTCGGCGCCCTTCGTGATCACTTGATCGTGTGGCTTAATGCGCCACGCCTTCCCACACCTTGCGCTTGGTGAGATAGACCAGCGCGCCGAACAAAAGCAGGAACACCAGAACGCGAAAACCGGTCTTCTTGCGGTCTTCCATATGCGGCTCGGCCGCCCATGCCAGGAAGGCGGAGACGTCGCGGGAATACTGGTCGATGGTCTGCGGCGCACCGTCATCATAGGTCACCTGACCATCGGAGAGCGGCTTGGGCATCTTCAGCGACACGCCGGACATGAAGTACGGATTGTAGTGGGTGCCTTCCGGGATGACCATGCCGGCCGGCGGTGTCTGGTCGTAGCCGGTCAGCAGCGAGTGGATATAGTCGGGGCCGCCCGCGTCGTACTGGGTAAAGATATCGAAGACGAACTGCGGAAAACCGCGTTCGACACCGCGAGCCTTGGCCAGCAGGGACATGTCTGGCGGAGCAGCACCGCCATTGGAGGCAGCGGCGGCTTCCTCATTGGCGAAGGGCGGCGGGAAGTGGTCGGACGGCTTGCCCGGACGGTCGAACATGTCGCCGGCATCGTTGGGACCGTCGTGGATGGTGTACTCGGCCGACAGCGTCTTGATCTGCGCATCGGAATAGCCGAGGTCCGACAGCGTGCGGAACGCCACCAGGTTCATCGAATGGCAGGCCGAGCAGACTTCCTTGTAGACCTTGAGGCCGCGCTGCAGCTGCGCCTTGTCATAGGTGCCGAATGGGCCAGTGAAACTCCAGTCCATTTCCTTCGGCTCGTCGATCGGGAAATGCGTCGGATTGGCCACATTGTGTGCCTCTTCGGCGGCGATCGCCCGAGTGCCCGCGGCCCCAGCGGCGACGGCCACAAGGCCGATCAGCGCCAGCGAGGTGAGAATCTTTTTCATGCCAAATCCCCTTAGATTCTCTACCCGCTCAGCCTTTGGTTTCCGGAGCCGCCGTAGCGCCCGCCGGATGTCCGCTGCCGCCCTTGTTCTTCTCGAGCACCGCCTCGGTGATCGAGTTCGGCAACCGTCGCGGCGTCTCAATCAGGCCGAGCACCGGCAGCGCGATCAGGAAGAAGGCGAAGTAGAACAATGTCGCCATCTGCGCCATGAACACATAGCTGCCTTCTGCCGGCTGCGAGCCCAGCCAGCCAAGCAGGATGGCATCGGCCACGAACAGCCAGAAGAACAGCTTGTACCAGGGCCGGTAAACCGCCGAGCGCACCTTCGAAGTGTCGAGCCACGGCACCAGGAACAACATGACGATGGCGCCGAACATGCATAGCACGCCGCCGAGCTTGGAGTTGATCGGCCCGACATTGAAGGTGATGGCGCGCAGGATCGCGTAGAACGGCAGGAAGTACCATTCGGGCACGATGTGGGCCGGCGTCTTCAGCGGGTTGGCGACGATGTAGTTGTCGGGATGGCCGAGATAGTTCGGCAGGTAGAAGACGAAATAGGCGAAGAAGAACAGGAACACGATCATGCCGAACGCGTCCTTGATGGTCGCGTAGGGGGTGAAGGCCACGGTGTCGGTCTTCGACTTGACCTCGATGCCCGTCGGGTTCGACTGGCCGACGACATGCAGCGCCCAGATGTGCAGCACGACAACGCCGGCGATCATGAACGGCAACAGATAGTGCAGCGCAAAGAAACGGTTCAGCGTCGGGTTGTCGACGGCAAAGCCGCCGAGCAGCAGCTGCTGGATCCAGTCGCCGACCAGCGGAATGGCGCTGAAGAAGCCGGTGATGACGGTGGCGCCCCAGAAGCTCATCTGGCCCCATGGCAGCACGTAGCCCATGAAGCCGGTCGCCATCATCAGGAGATAGATGATGCAGCCGAGGATCCACAGCAGTTCGCGCGGCGCCTTGTAGGAGCCGTAATAGAGGCCACGGAAGATGTGGATGTAGACGGCGACGAAGAAAAACGAGGCGCCGTTCGAATGCATGTAGCGCAGCAGCCAGCCCGAATTCACGTCGCGCATGATCTTCTCGACCGAGCCGAAGGCCAGATTGGTGTCGGCCGTGTAATGCATGGCCAGCACGATGCCGGTCAGGATCTGCGCCACCAGCATGATCGACAGGATGCCGCCAAAGGTCCATGCATAGTTGAGGTTGCGCGGCACCGGATAGGCAACGAAGCTGTCATAGACCAGCCGCGGCAGCGGCATGCGGGCGTCGAACCAGCGTCCGAGACCGGTTTTGGGCGTATAGGTCGAGTGTCCCTCGCTCATCGAAATATCCCCCTGCCTCAACCGATAAGGATCTTGGTATCGGAAATGAACTTGAATACCGGAACCGCCATGTTCTCCGGCGCCGGGCCTTTGCGGATGCGGCCGGCGGTGTCGTATTGCGAACCGTGGCACGGGCAGAACCAGCCGCCGAAATCGCCTTCCTGGCCAAGCGGAATGCAGCCGAGATGCGTGCAGACCTGAACCATCACCATCCAGGCTTCCTTGCCGGGCGTGGTGCGATTGGCGTCGGTCGCCGGTGCGTCCGCCGGCAGCTTGGCGTTGCGGGCGATCGGCTCCTTGAGATCGGCCAGCTTGACCGCCTCGCCGTCCTTCATTTCCTGTTCGGTGCGGTTGCGGACCACGACCGGCTTGCCGCGCCATTTGACGATCAGCGACATGCCCGGCGTCAGCGAGGCGACGTCGACTTCGACCGAGGCGAGCGCCAGCGTCGAGGCGTCAGGGCGCATCTGGTCGATGAACGGCCACGCGAAAGCACCCGCGCCGACCACTGCGGCCATGCCGGTGGCGACGTAGAGAAAATCACGACGGTTGGGATCCTGGGTGTCGGTTGCGCTCACGGGTGCCTGATCCTTTCGCCTCTTCCGTGCCGGTGGTTGAGCCTTGTTCCCCGCTCAAATTACGCCAACCCGACAGCGCATGGCGAACAGGCTTGCGAATTCCTCCGGCATTTGGACTTCGGTTTATGCGTGAAGCCCGTTTTTGTCCAGACGGGTGAAGGCACAAGGGCAGATTGTCGCGGGGACAAAATCCGCCGCCGGTCAACACGACGCCGGATAGCCGCCAACCATCACTAAACAACCGGGAAACACCCGCAAATCCGACGCCCTTGTTCGGCTCGACACAAGGCCCCAGCCGGGTCTATCCTTGTCATCATGGCACACGTCATAGACCGCGACACCTGGGCCGTTCGCTCGGACCATTGGAAGGGCGAGTTGCAATGTGGCGCCTACGGCTCCAACTCCTGCCTGATCTTCAACTATCTGCCTGATGTCGGCGGCGGCCCGCGCCTGCACACACATCCCTACGCGGAGATCTTCATCATCCGCCAGGGCACCGGCCTGTTCACTGTCGGCGACCAGGAAATCGAGGCATCCGCCGGCCAGATCCTGATCGTGCCACCCAATACGCCGCACAAATTCACCAATCTCGGCCCAGGCCCGCTGGAAACGACCGACATCCACGAGAATGGCAGCTTCATCACCGAATGGCTGGAGTGATCCCTATTTCGCGCCGAGCCTGGCCAGCACCGCTTTCGGGATGTTGTATTCACGAATGACGGCATCGTGCTTGCGCAAGCCGCACAGCTCGCGCTGGATGAAATAGCCATGCACCGCCTCGGCGGCATCCTTGAGCAGAAGGGGGCGCAGTTGCTCGTCGGCATTGTCGCGCAGCCTGGCCAGCGTTTCCTCTACCCGCTGGCCGGCGCGGCCGAGTGCTGCCGCCTTTTCCGCCAATATTTCATGGCCGAGCGCGTCGAAGGCGGCTTCGGCGGCCGAGGCGCCGGCAAGATGAGATGGCGGACGCAAGGACATTTCAGCCTCCTTTCCCGAAAACCATGCGGGGTGTGACGAACTCTTCGCCCGCCACGCGCTGAAAGCCAAGCCGTTCATAGAAACGGAAAGCTTCTTGCGGCGCGCGGGTGTTCAGCATGGCGAAATGGTGACGTGCCCTGTCGACAACGGTTTCGACCAGCATCCGGCCAAGGCCGGCGCGACGGTGGCGCGCGCTGACGAACAGGTGCCGGACCCGGCCGTGGCCCCTGTCCTCGAAATAGGGATCGATGTTCAACCCGCACACGCCGGCGAGTTCCCTTCCATACCATGCTCCGTACAGCGCCTCCCCCCGTTTCAGGAACTTGTTGCGGCCACTTGCCCAGCCATCCGCAAGGCGTACCAGCATCCAGTAGCCTTCCAGCCGGCTCTCTTCCTTCAGCGTGTCGAAGGCCGGCATGGTCGGCCGAAACCGCTTGAGCACGTAGCCGACCTCTGGGATGGCGCCTGTCGATCCACCCATTGAGCTACTCCGCCGGGCGCGTCTCTTCGAGCACGCTGTCCTCGTGATAGAGAAAACCGCCGGACTGCCGCTTCCACAGCCGCGCATAGAGCCCGTCGAGCGCCACCAATTGGTCATGCGTGCCTTGCTCGACAATGCGGCCGCCGTCGAGCACCACCAGACGATCGAGTGCTGCGATCGTCGACAGCCGGTGGGCGATGGCGATGACCGTCTTGTTTTCCATCAGCCGTGTCAGATTCTCCTGGATCGCCGCCTCGATGTCGGAATCGAGTGCCGAGGTCGCCTCATCGAGAATCAGGATCGGCGCATCCTTGAGGAAGACGCGGGCGATCGCCACGCGCTGGCGCTGGCCTCCCGACAGCTTGACGCCGCGCTCGCCGACAAACGCCTCGTAGCCGGCGCGGTCCCTGTTGTCGCGCAAGGTCAGGATGAACTCGTGCGCCTCAGCCTTTTTCGCCGCCGCGATCACCTCCGCATCGGTCGCGTCAGGCATGCCGAGCTTGATGTTGTCGCGCAGCGAACGGTGGAACAGCGCCGTGTCCTGGCTGACGACGCCGATATTGGCGCGCAGCGAATTCTGCGTAACTTTGGCGACATCCTGGCCATCGATGGTGATCGACCCGCTCTCGAGATCGTAGAGGCGCAGGATCAGATTGGCGAGGGTCGTCTTGCCGGCGCCGGACGGTCCGACCAGCCCTACCTTCTCGCCTGGCCTGACGACAAGGTCGATGCCGTTCAGCACGCCGAAACCTTTGCCGTAGTGGAACTCGACGTTCTTCACCGCGATACGGCCACCCGCAACGACGAGTTCCTTGGCGTCGGGCGCATCGGTGAGGCCGAGCGGCTGCGAGATCAGCGCCTTGGAATTCTCCAGCACGCCGAGGTTTCGCAAGATGCTGTTGAGCTGCATCATCAGCCGGCCGAGCAGCATGTTGAGCCGCAGCACCAGCGACAGGGTGAAGGCGACCGCGCCGACGGTGATCGAGCCCTCGACCCAGAGATAGACGGCAAAGCAGCCGATCGCCGTGATCATGATGCCCGACAGCGTGGTCAGCGCCATGCGCACGCCGGTCAGCCGGCGGGTGAACGGGCGCAATGCGTCGAGATAGATGTCGAAACCGTTCCTGATGTAGCGGTCGTCGCCATCGGCCGAGAACAGTTTCAGCGTCTGCACGTTGGAATAGGAATCGACGATGCGGCCGGTGATCATCGAGCCGGCCTCGGCTGTTTCCTCGGCATGCTTGCGGATTGCCGGCAAATAGAGCTTGGCCAGCCAGCCGAAGGCGGAAATCCAGATCACCACCAGAACCGCCAGCCTGAGATCGAGGCCTGCGACCAGCGCCAGCGTCGTCACCGTGTAGACGATCATAAACCAGACGACCTCGATGAAGCTTTCCATCAAGTCGCCGGTCGCCTGGCCCGCCTGCCAGACCTTCGTCGCGATGCGGCCGGCGAAATCGTTCTGGAAAAAGGCGTAGGACTGGCGCGAGACATGCCGGTGCGCCTGCCAGCGCACCAGATTGTAGAAGCCCGGCGTGATCGTCTGTTCGTCGACCAGCGCCGACAGGCCGACGACGACGGTGCGGATGACCAGCACCACCACGGCCATGAAAACCAGTTCAGGGCCGGCGGCGGCCCACAGTGCGTGCCAGCTGCGCTCGGCGGGAAGCTGGTCGAGAATATCGACCAGCCGCCCGACGAAGTAGAACAGGCCGGCCTCGACCAGCGGCGCGATGCCGCCGATGACCAGCATGGCGAAGAAGGCGAACTTCGCCTGGCCGACATAGTGCCAGAGAAAGCCGCCGACACTGATCGGTGGCCGAAGATTCGCCGGCTCCCTGAACGGATAGACCCAGTTCTCGAACCAGCGATAGACGGCTGTCATCATGCGGCGGCCATCATTCTGCGGCTTGCCTCTTTGCAAGTGCGTCGTTGGCGGGACCGTCCTCAAGCAGGAACCCGCCCGACTGGCGCTGCCAGAGCTGCGCGTAGAGCCCGCCCTTGGCGACGAGTTCTTCGTGCGAACCTTCCTCGATGACACGGCCCTTGTCCATCACCACCAGCCTGTCCATCGCCGCGATGGTCGACAGCCGGTGCGCGATGGCGATGACGGTCTTGCCTTGCATGAGCTTGTAGAGATTCTCCTGGATCGCCGCCTCGGCTTCGGAATCAAGCGCCGAGGTCGCTTCGTCAAGGATAAGTATAGGTGCGTCCTTCAACATAACGCGAGCAATGGCGACGCGTTGCCGCTGGCCACCGGACAATTTGACGCCGCGGTCACCGACATAGGCGTCGAAGCCCTTGCGGCCGCTGGCATCCGAAAGCCCCGATATGAAGTCCAGCGCCTCGGCGCGCCGCGCCGCCTCGACAAGCATCTCGTCGGTTGCATCGGGCCGGCCATAAAGGATGTTCTCGCGCACCGAACGATGCAGCAGCGAGGTGTCCTGCGTGACCATGCCGATCTGCGCACGAAGCGAATCCTGCTTCACAGCGGCGATTTCCTGGCCATCGACCAATATCTGCCCGGCTTCGAGGTCGTAGAAGCGCAGCAACAGGTTGACCAGCGTGGACTTGCCGGCGCCGGAACGGCCGACGATGCCGACCTTCTCGCCCGGCTTCACCGCCAGCGACAGGCCCTCGATCACACCCTTCTGCTTGCCGTAGTGGAAGCGAATGTCCTCGAAGCGGATCTCACCCCTGGAAACGCTGATCTCCTTCGCGTCCGGCCGGTCCTCGACAAGGCGCGGCAGCGAGATCGAGGCGATACCGTCCTGCACCGTGCCGATGTTCTCGAACAGGCCCGACATTTCCCACATGATCCATTGCGACATGCCCCACAACCTGAGCACAAGGCCGATGACCACGGCGACCGCGCCGATCGTCACTGCTTGCCCCAGCCACAGCCACAGCGCCATCGCGGTCACCGAGAACAAGAGCAGCGCGTTCAGTATGTAGAGCGAGCCGAAAAGCACTGTCACCAGGCGCATCGACCGGTAGACCGTTTCGAGAAAGCCGGACATACCGTCTTTGGCGAATGACGCTTCGCGGCGTGCATGGCTGAACAGCTTGACCGTCTGGATGTTTGAGTAGCTGTCGACGACCCGGCCCGTCATGATCGAGCGCGCATTGGCCTGTTCCTCGCCGACCTTGCCCAGCCGGGGAATGAAAAACCGCAGCAAAAGGATATAGCCGACCAGCCAGACGCCGAGCGGCGCGGCCAGCCGCCAGTCGGCCGAGCCGACGATGAGCAGCATGCCGAGGAAGTAGACGATAACGTAATTCAGGACGTCGATCACCTTGATGACGCATTCGCGCACGGCGAGAGCCGTCTGCATCAGCTTGGTCGCGATGCGGCCGGCGAACTCGTCCTGGTAGAAACTCATCGACTGCTTGAGCAGATAGCGGTGCACCTGCCAGCGGATGCGCATGGGATAGTTGCCCATCAGCGTTTGCTGGTTGAGGAGCGAATGCAGCCATACGGTGCCCGGCAGTGCGAACAGCACGATGAAGGCCATGCCGGCAAGCTTCCAGGCTTCCGTCTGCAGGAAGGTTTCGCGATTCTGCCCCGACAGCCAGTCGACGATGCGGCCGAGGAAGCCGAACATCCACACTTCCGCGATCGCGATGGCCGTCACCAGCACTGCGTCGAAAAGGATATAGGGCCAGGCGCCGCGCGTATAATGCACGCAGAAGGCAACCAGCGTCTTGGGCGGCTCGACCGGTTCCGCCGCGGGGAACGGATCGAGCCTTTTTTCAAACCAGCTAAACAACAACATAGGTCATGCCTGTGAAATGTGTTTGCCGCTTACGCGGCACGTGAGCGTACGAAGTCCCCGGAACCCATGGCGTCGAGTGCCGACGGTCCGGAATCACCCGGACCGTCGGCAATGCTTCGCGCAATATAGGGGCTCGCGGGCTTTTCGCCGACAGCTGCGCCAGACGATCCTGACGACACGGTGCCGCCAGCCCGGTTTTTCGGGCCAGGCCGGATCAGCCGGATGATCCGGCGCACCAGCGACGGCCGCCCGGGATCGGGAACCGCGCGCGAAAAATCGACATCCGGCAGCATGCCGCGATGCGGCCGGCGGCGAACCTCGGCGTGAACCGCCGACGAATAGGTGTCGCCGATCAGCAGCGCCCAGGTCGGCAGTCGGTGGATATGCAGGCTCCTCGAGCCCGGTATTCTGTAGGGATCGAACATCGGTCCGTCCTCCGTGTGAAAATCGAGATAAAAAGGCGAAGCAATATCGTCCGCCGGCATTCGCCCGGAGACACGCATTGCATCGGTCCGGACATGACGAGTGTCGGTCCGGACAGCTTCAGTTGGGGCGTTCAGCCCTTTTGACTTTTTGAAAAACATCGCAGGATTCCTTCGGAAGCCGAAAAATCGTTTCGGCGGGAATCGGTGCGATCAAGTCTTAGAGAGTCAGGAGAATCGTCGTACCGAAACCGCCGGCAGGCAGGTAAGCCCACGAGAGGGGCGCTGGATGTGCATGGTCATCATGAATTACCCCTCCATCGGTTCGGGTTGACAATGCTGGTTGTATACCCGACTTCGCAGAAAATGGCCACCCGCAGGTCCAGCAATTTCCAAAACCGCCAAGCCGCTGTGGCCGATCCGCCACTTATTAGAAGGACGCGGAAATGAACCGTCGTCTCCGCATCGCGCTCTACCAGCCTGACATTGCCGGCAACACCGGAACAATCCTGCGCTTCGCCGCGTGCCTCGGACTTGGCGTCGACATCATCGAACCGGCCGGATTTCCGCTCTCCGACAAGTCGCTCAAGCGAGCCGGCATGGACTACCTCGAAATGGCTGCCCTGACCCGGCATGTCGACTGGCACGCCTTCGAGGAATGGCGCAAGGCTGGTTCGCACCGGCTGGTGCTGCTGTCGACCAAAGCCACGACGGCCTACACCAGCTTCAGCTTCGCGGACGGTGACGTCCTCCTGTTCGGCCGCGAATCCGCAGGCGTGCCGGATCCTGTCCATCAGGCGGCGAATGCGCGCCTGACCATCCCCATGCAGGGTACGGCGCGCAGCATCAACGTGGCGCTCTCCGTCGCCATGGTGGTGGGCGAAGCCATCCGGCAACTCGGATAACGGCACTCCGTCTCCCGACATCTCGACCCAGGCGCACATCGCCTTCTCCTTCGTTTGCACATCCAGGGTTTCTTCGCTACAAGCTCAACTTAACTTGAGGTCAAGCAGAAAAATCGGGACGGAAAATCAGACATGGCGCCTGTAACGGAATTAACGGTTGGCCAGGTGGCCATGCGCAGCGGGGTGGCGGTGTCGGCGCTGCATTTCTACGAGGCCCGCGGCTTGATCCGCAGCCACCGCACGTCGGGCAACCAGCGCCGCTACGGCCGCGACGTGCTGCGGCGCGTGGCGATCATCAAGGTCGCACAGGAGGTCGGCATCTCGCTGGCCGAAATCGGTGCCGCACTTGAATCACTGCCCGAAAGCCGCACGCCGACGCGCGACGACTGGAACCTTTTGTCGACCGCCTGGCGCGACGGGCTCGATCACAAGATCGCCCAGTTGAAGAAACTGCGCGAAGGGCTGACCGACTGCATCGGCTGCGGCTGCATGTCGATCGACAAATGCCCGCTGCGCAACAAGGGTGACCGGCTGGCACGCGAGGGAACGGGGGCAAGGAGGCTGGTCGCTCTTCCTTCTCCCCGTTCACGGGGAGAAGGTGCCTGAACGCAGTGAAGGCAGATGAGGGGCGGCGCCAGCATTGAGAGGTTCGTGCCGCTCCTCAACCTGCCTGCCGGCACCCTCTCCCCGTAAACGGGGCGACGAAATCCTAGTCGGCCGCAGGCAACCGCCTGATGGTGAACTCGATCAGGTCGCCCGGCCGCTCGAACCAGCTTTCGATCTCGGTCCAGTAGGCCTGCTTGGGAAAGCGCTCGAACCATTCCTTGGCCTTGAGCCGGGCATCGGAGCGTGGCAGCACGAAGGTCTCGCGCAGGAAACCGTCGCGCGGCATACGCACGCGCTCGGCACGGCTTTGGTCGAGCCTTTTCTTTAGGCCATCCAGCGGCGGTCTTGCCGGGGTGCGCACGAAACAACTCCTTGCACCGTAATGACACTTGACCCTGTCCCCTAAGAGATTAGGGATCGCGCCGGCAAAAGACGAGTCATTTGTGGGACTCGCCGCCCCAACCGGAGACGGCATTTGGAACGACCAGAAATACCGGCGGGCCTGCCCGCCGACATCGAACAGAAGAAGATGAAGGCGCGCCTCTGGTTCGAGGCGCTGCGCGAACGCATCTGCGCCACCTTCGAGCAGATCGAGCAGGATCTTGGCGGGCCGCTGGCCTCGTGGTCGCCCGGCCGCTTCGAAAAGACGCCATGGGAACGTGACGAGGGGCGCGGCGGCGGCGGCACCATGTCGATGATGCACGGTCGCGTCTTCGAAAAGGTCGGCGTCCACACATCGACCGTCCATGGCGAGTTCTCACCCGAATTCAGGAAGCAGATGCCCGGTGCCGAGGAAGACCCGCGCTTCTGGGCATCCGGCATTTCGCTGATCGCGCACCCATGGAATCCCAACGTTCCGGCCGTGCACATGAACACGCGCATGGTGGTCACATCCAGCCAATGGTTCGGCGGCGGTGCCGATCTGACACCGGTGCTCGATCGCCGCCGCACCCAGGACGACCCCGACACGGTCGCCTTCCACCGCGCCATGCAATTCGCTTGCGAGAAGAATGTCGCGGTGGCCGATTACCCAAAATTCAAGGCCTGGTGCGACGAGTACTTCTATCTGTCGCACCGCAACGAGCCGCGCGGCACCGGTGGCATCTTCTTCGACTGGCTGCATTCGGGTGAGGACAAGGGCGGCTGGAATGCCGATTTCAACTTCGTCCAGGATGTCGGCCGCGCTTTTCTCGTCGTCTACGGCCACCTTGTGCGCGCCAACTTCAACGAGAACTGGACCGATGGCGACCGTGACGAACAGCTCATCCGCCGCGGCCGCTACGTCGAATTCAATCTGCTTCACGATCGCGGCACCATATTCGGACTGAAGACCGGCGGCAATGTCGCCGCCATCCTCTCCAGCCTGCCGCCCGAGGTCCGCTGGCCGTAACAAAATGGTGAGCCCGGCGTGAGCCGCATTGATGTCCCATTCGCTCGAATTGGGCATGGAATGTGGCACACGGTGCGGCGAAAAATTTCTTTTTCGTCTAATAGGCTCTTGAAAAGACTGGTCTATTTGTGGCGCGGGGTCGGGAAGCGCCGGCGGTTCGCCTGCGCGCAATTTCAGGAAAGTGCGAAACGGCTTTCCGACCGGAATTGCGTCAAGACAAAGCGAGCCGCGACCCGACGCGACCGGACGGCCCAAGACGACGCGGGACATCTTCGTCAAAAAGATACCCGCCTTTCCAGGAGTACTTCGCAATGCGCAAGATCATTGTTTCGGCGGCCGCCGCTGCCCTTCTCGCTTCCGGTTCGGTGGCGTTCGCCGCCGTCAAGCACACCACCGGGACGATCAAGACCTTTGACACGACGGCCATGAGCCTGGTCCTCGACGATGGATCGTCTTTTACGCTTCCCAAGACCTTCAAGGATCCTGGCCTGCAGGTCGGTGAAAAGGTCCGTGTCTCATGGGACATGAGCGGCAAGAAAAAGATTGCCGAGGCTGTCAAGATCGCCAAGTGAAGGCCTGCCCGCCAAAACGGGACGAGACGAGGGCGGAGCGATGCTGCTCCGCCCTTTTGCCGTTGACGGCAACCAATACCACCCCATCTGTGTTATGCTTCTCACCCGTTCGCGGTCCGCGGTTTCAACCCTGGAACCGGACATGGGCCAAAAAAGTGCCGGAGCCTCGACCAGGCTCCACGGAGAAAAGGAGAAATCTCATGAAGGAATTTCACTGCGGGTCGCTCGTGCCCGGCTGTGACTGGCACACACGTGCCGACGAGGAAGCCGAGGTCATGCGCCGTGCCGTCGAGCACATGCGCGAGACACATGGTGAGACGGTCATCCGCGAGACGATGATCGAGGCGATCCGTTCGCGCATCGAAAAGACCCGCGACGCGGCCTGATCTACCCGGCCTGCAAGGCTTCGGCGGCGCGCTTGAGGAGCGCGTCGCGATCAGGGGCAAACCCGGCTTCGACCCATTCCGCTTCGAGATTCCTGAGGATTTCGCCGAGTTTCGGGCCTGGAGTTGCGCCGAGCGCCGTCAGATCGGCACCTTTCAGCGGAAACAACGGCTTTTCCCATTTGGTGGCGAAGCCAAGCAGGCGCGAAAAGCCACCGGCTTCGAGCAGCGCCTCATTGTCCTCGACGGCGCGCATCCTGGCTGCCGCAAGCGACAGCCGCAGACGGTCGACAAACCCCTGCCGGTCGCCGCGATAGAGCCTTTTTGCCAGTTCGCCCTCGGTCGTCTTCGGCTCGACGGCGGTGGCGAGCGCCCATTGGCGCAGGCGATCCGCTTCGGCGGTCGAGAGTTTGAGCCGCTCGGCGAGCGACTTCATGCGAGCGGCATCGGGCGGCACGATCGCTTCCAGTCTGAGCAGCGGGTCGGGTGCCCAGCCCAGATCCTTGCCGGCCTTGGCCAACCCATGGATGGCATCGATACCCCATTTCTCGCTTTCCGGCAGCGCCGCGGTCAAGACACCTGCCTGCCGCATCCAAAGCAGCGCCCGTGACGGATCGGGCGCCGACAAAAGTTTCTTCAGTTCCGACCAGATGCGCTCGGACGAAAGCTGGGCCAGCCCTTCCTTCAGACGGGCGCAGGCTTTCAGCCCCTCGGCGTCGGGCCGTCCGTCGCCGTACCAGGCGAAGAAGCGGAAGAAGCGCAGGATGCGCAGGTAGTCTTCGCGAATGCGCGCTTCCGGGTCGCCGATGAATCGCAGCCGGCGCGCCTCGATGTCGGCAATGCCGCCGACCAGGTCGACCACCTTGCCATCGGCCTCGGCATAGAGCGCGTTGATGGTGAAGTCGCGCCGCTCGGCATCGAGCTTCCAGTCGCGCCCGAACGACACTTTCGCGCGCCGCCCGTCGGTTTCGATATCGGCGCGCAAGGTGGTGATTTCATAGGGCTTTCCGCCGGCAACCACGGTGATCGTCCCATGCTCGATGCCGGTTGGCACCGCCTTGAACCCTTCCGCTTCGGCGCGGCGGAGGGTTTGCTGCGGCAAGCAGGTGGTGGCGATGTCGATGTCGGCGACCGGCTGGTCCATCAGCGTGTTGCGCACCGCGCCGCCGGCGACTCGCGCCTCTTCACCGCCTTCGGCCAATGCGAACAGCAGGCGCTGTAGATGCTTGTCGGTGAGCCAATCGGCCCTGCCCGCGATCGAGACACTCACGCATAGAGCCTTTCATAGAGAGTACGAATGATGCCGGCGGTGACGCCCCAGATGCGCCGGTCGCCGTAAGGCATGTCGTAGAAGAACCATTCGAGATCGTTCCACATACGGCTGTCGCGCTTGTGGTTGGCCGGGTCCATCAGGAAGCGCAGCGGCACTTCGAAAGCGGCATCGACCTCGTCTGCGTTGAGCGTCAGTTGGAAACCGGGCCGCACGATGCCAAGCACCGGGGCGATGCGGTAGCCGCTGCCGGCGACATAGTCGGGCATGCGGCCGATGATCTCGATGCCATCTCGGCCAAGCCCGATCTCCTCGAAGGTCTCGCGCAGCGCCGCCGCCTCAGGGCTCGGATCGGTCGGATCGATAGTGCCGCCGGGAAAGGCCACCTGCCCCGAATGGCTGCGCAGCTTTTCGGCCCGTTTGGTCAGAAGAACCGTCGCATCGCCCTCATGATCGACCACCGGGATCAGCACCGCGGCATTGCGCAGCGCCTTGCCCTGGTTGAGGCGCGGATGGCCGGGGTTGAAGCGATGGTCGCCATAGTCGTCGTCGCCTGCATGTGCATCGGGCTGCACGGCAAAGCGCGCGCGAAAATCCGCGGATGAAAACGGCGCCGGCGTCACCTGGTCCATCACGCGCTCAGCCGCTTCAACTGGTCCGCCGGCATGATCGGGAACACGGCGCCCTTGGAGCGCACCGCGAACATCGTCTCGCCGCCGATTTCGATCTCCTCGCCATGCCCGACCAGTTCATACATCACCGGCCGCGCCACCAGCGCCTCCAGACGGCCACGCACCAGCACATAGGGCTTCAACCCGCCGGTCTCGTTCTCATCGACAAACCGCAGCGGCCGTTCCGGCCCGGCTTCGACGACGTCGCCGACATTGGTGCGGAAGGTGATTGTCTGCGCCTCGCCGCTGCCCGAAACGTCCATTTCGACGGCGATGAACGGCGCATCGGCGACGCGGATGCCGACCTTTTCTACCGGTGTCACCAGATAGGTCCTGCCATCGGCGTCCTTGCGCAGCACCGAGGAGAAAAGCTGCACCAGCGGCATGCGCCCGATCGGCGTGCCCAGATAGAACCAGGTGCCGTCGGCCTTGATCTCCATGTCCAGATCGCCGCAGAAGTCGGGATTCCAGCGTTCGACAGGTGCCGCGCCCTTGCCGGCACGGGCGGCGCGCGAGATCAGCGCCTCGAGACCACGCGCCTCGGTGGCATCAGTCAGGCTTTCTTCACGATGTCCCAAGGGTCCCGTCATGGTCACGAAATAGTCACTGTTGTTCCGCTTGTCAGCCTAAGTCTGTGATTTAAGTTTCGATGTAGGCGCCACGCGAGGCCGAATCGCGGCAACTTATGGTATGGTGCAGCCGTTGTTCCAGCCATGGTATTCCAACCACAAGGATCGATGCGGCATGAGCGTGATGGTCAAGGAAAGCCCGATCAGCGAAAAGGACATGATCGCCGAGGCCGAGAAGGCGCTTGCCGACATCTCCCGGATCCGCGACGGGGTCGGCCGGGTCATCTTCGGACAGGAAAGCGTCGTCGAGCGCACGCTGGTGGCGCTGCTGGCCGGTGGCCATGCGCTTTTGGTCGGCGTGCCGGGTCTCGCCAAAACCAAGCTGGTCGAAACACTTGGCATCGTGCTCGGCCTCGATTCGCGTCGCATCCAGTTCACGCCGGATCTGATGCCGTCCGATATCCTCGGCTCCGAAGTGATGGAGCAGGACGAGACCGGAAAACGCTCCTTCCGCTTCATCTCCGGGCCGATCTTCGCCCAGCTGCTGATGGCCGACGAGATCAACCGCGCGTCGCCGCGCACTCAGTCGGCGCTGCTGCAGGCCATGCAGGAATACCACGTCACCATTGCCGGCGCCCGCCATGACCTGCCGGCGCCCTTCCACGTGCTGGCAACCCAGAACCCGCTGGAGCAGGAGGGCACCTATCCGCTGCCCGAGGCACAGCTTGACCGCTTCCTGATGCAGGTGGACATCCTCTATCCCGAAATCGAGGCGGAGCGCCGCATCCTTCTGGAAACCACCGGCATCGAGGACGCGAAAGCGCAAAACGTGCTGCAGCCGGTGCGGCTGAAGGAGATCCAGACGCTGATCCGCCGCATGCCGGTGCCTGAAAGCGTCGTCGAGGCGATCCTGACGCTGGTGCGCTCGGCGCGTCCCGGCCAAGGCAATGCCGAGACCGATAAGAACGTCGCCTGGGGTCCCGGCCCGCGCGCCAGCCAGGCGCTGATGCTGTGCACAAGGGCGCGCGCGCTTTACGACGGACGGCTGGCGCCCTCGGTCGACGACGTCCGTGCGCTGGCCGAGCCGGTGCTGCAGCATCGCATGGCGCTGACCTTCGCCGCCCGCGCCGAAGGCACCAGCGTGCGTGACGTGGTGGCGAAACTCGTGAAAGGGATTTGATGCCGCGCATCGGCGAGGTCCAGGCTCCGGCAGCGACGCGCGACGCGCTCGCCCGTGGCCGGTTGCGGGCCTCGCTTGTGCCAGACCTGCTGGTCGAGGCGCGCCGTATCGTCAACACCGTGATCGCCGGCTGGCACGGCCGCCGCAAGCGCGGCATCGGCGAGAATTTCTGGCAGTTCCGGCCCTATGTCGAGGGCGATTCCTCGCGCATCGACTGGCGCCGCTCGGCCCGCGACGACCACACCTATGTGCGCGACCGCGAATGGGAAGCCGCCCATACCGTCTGGCTGTGGGCCGACCCCTCGCCGTCGATGCTCTACAAATCGACAGGCGCCAGCGTTTCCAAGCAATCGCGCGCGCTGGTGCTGGCGCTGGCCATGGCCGAGCTGTTGTCGCGCAGCGGCGAACGCATCGCCTGGCCGGGCCTCACCGACCCGTTCACCGCCCGCAACGGCGCCGAACGAATTGCCGCCCAGTTGATGCATGCCGGCGAGCTGCCGGCAAAACCCGACCTGTCCGACATCAGGCGCTTCTGCGACATCGTCATCGTCAGCGACTTCCTCGATCCCGTCGAGGAGACGATGGCCTGGCTCGACGTGCTGGCCCGCCACGGCGTGCGCGCCCACCTGATCGAGGTCGCCGACCCGGCCGAGGAGACCTTCCCCTATGCCGGCCGCACCGAATTCACCGATCCCGAGACCGGCGACAAGCTGACCGCCGGCCGCGCCGAAATGCTGGGTGATGAGTATCGCCTGCTCTACACCGCCCGCCGCCACGAACTGGCCGCCTGGTGCAAGCGGCTTGGCTGGAGCTTTACCGTCAACCACACCGATCGGCTCGCCTCCGACGCGCTGGTGCGGCTGCACATGGCGATGACCACTGATGGCCCCTCGGTCAGGCCGACCGCTGGCGGTCGTGCAGGCATCGCTGGTGGCGATCGGCCAGGAAAGGCTGTCGCATGAGTTGGCTGCCGCTCTCCTTTGGCGCCCCCATGGTGCTGTGGGGCCTGCTGGCACTGCCGGTGATCTGGTGGCTGCTCAGGCTGACGCCGCCCAAGCCGCAGACCGAGATCTTCCCGCCGCTGAAGATCCTGGCGCGCGTACTGAAGCGCGAGGAGACGCCGCAGCAGAGTCCGTGGTGGCTGACGCTGCTCAGGCTCTTGATGGCGGCCCTCATCGTCGCGGCATTGGCCGACCCGGTCTTCAATCCGCGTGAAAAGCTGCCGGCCGAAGGAGCCGCCCTTGCCCTGGTCATCGACAATGACTGGGCAAGTGCCGCCGACTGGGGCAAACGCGTCGCCACCGCCGAGCGGCTGATCAACGACGCCGGCTCCAACGGCGTGCCGGTCGTCATCGCCTTCACCGCCGAAAAAGCCAATGCCGAGATCGGCCCGTTCGATGCCGCCACCGCCCTTGACCGGCTGCGCGCCGCCAAGCCGCGGCCGATCCCGACCGACCGGCCCGCCGTCTATGCCCGCGTCGCCGGCGTGCTGGAGACCTTGCCCGGGGCCAGTGTCGCCGTGCTTGCCGACGGCCTGGCGGCAAAAGGCGATGAAGCCGCCTTCAACACGCTTTTGTCGAAAAATGCCGCCCGTGTCGTCTGGGCAACCGCCGACAGGCTGTCGCTGACGGGCCTGACCGCCGCCGACAACCAGGTCGACGGCTTTGCGCTGACCGCCATCCGCGCGCCGGGCGACCCTGCCCCGGCGCAGGTCACCGCCGGCGCCTTCGACGACAAGGGCCGCCGCATCGCCGATGCGACGCTGACCTTTTCGCCTGGCGAAACCACCGCCACCGGCACCATGGCGGTGCCGTTCGAATTGCGCAACGACTTCGCTTCGATCGCGCTCGACGGCGAGCGGCAGGCCGGTGCGGTGCGCGTCCTCGACGAAAGCTCCAAGCGCCGCCGCGTCGGGCTGCTGTCGCAGGCCGAGGCCGACCAGGCGCAGCCGCTTTTGTCGCCACTCTACTACATCAGGCGGGCGCTGCAGCCCTTCGCCGATCTGGTCGAACCCTCCAGCGCCGACCTCGCCGACGCCATCCCGCAGATCCTCGACCAGAAGCCCGCGATGATTGTCATGGCCGATATCGGCACCATTCCCGGACAGGTCCGGCAGAGACTTGTCGATTGGGTCGACAATGGCGGCACGCTGGTGCGTTTCGCCGGTTCGCGGCTGGCCACGGCGGGCGATGACGACGATTTGCTGCCGGTCCGCCTGCGCACCGGCGAGCGTTCGCTCGGCGGCGCGCTGTCATGGACGTCGCCGCAGCCTGTCACCGAATTCCCCAAGGCCGGCCCGTTCGCCGATCTGGCGCCGCCGGCCGAGGTCACTGTCAGCAGACAGGTGCTGGCCGAGCCGACACCCGATATCGTCGAGCGCACCTGGGCGGCCCTTGCCGACGGCACGCCGCTGGTCACCGGATTGAAGAAAGGCAAGGGCACGCTGGTGCTGTTCCACGTCACCCCTGAAGCAACCTGGTCGAACCTGCCGATCTCCGGCAGCTTCGTCGAGATGCTGCGCCGCATCGTGCAGCTGTCGCGCAACCAGGGCGCGGCCATCGCCAATGCCGAAGCCGCCGCGGCGTCGCTGGCGCCCTATCGCATGATTGCAGCCGACGGCTCGCTGGTGCCGCCGACACCGGATGCACGGCCGCTTGTACCGGGCGCCGGCGCGCTGCCGGTGACTTTTGAAAACCCGCCCGGCCTCTATGGTTCCGAGACGGGTGTGTTTGCCCATAATCTGCTTGAAGCCGACAGCACGCTGGCCCCGCTGGCGCGCCCGCAAATCACTGTTCCCGTCACCTCGATCCAGTATGCCTTTGACGAATCGCGCAATTTGAAGGGCGCGCTGGTCGCGGCCGCCCTGGTGCTGATGCTGCTCGATACGCTGGCGGTATTCTGGATGGGCGGCCTGTTCTCACGCCGACCGCGCCGCGCCGGTGCCATGGCAACCACCGCCGCGGTCCTGATTGCGCTGGGTAGCTTGTTCGGTCATGCCGACCTTGCCCGCGCCGACGACGCCAAGCCGGGTGACGAAATTGCCATCGAGGCGATTTCGAAGACCCGCATCGCCTATGTGCTGACCGGTGTGCCGGGCGACGATTCGATCAGCCGTGCCGGGCTCGAGGGCCTGACCCGCTTCCTGGTCGAAAAGACGGCCCTTGAACCGGGCGCACCAGCCGGTGTCGACATTTCGAAGGACGAGCTGTCGTTCTATCCTTTGATCTACTGGCCGATCGATCCGGCCGCCCCGATGCCGAGCCAGGCCGCCATCGCCCGCATCGACGCCTATATGCAGCAGGGCGGCACGGTGCTGTTCGACACCCGCGACCAGTTCGCCAACGGCATCGGCGCCGATTCGACCAGCCCGGCGACGGAGCGGCTGCGCGACATCCTCGGCAACCTCAACGTGCCGCCGCTGGAGCCGGTGCCGTCCGACCACGTGCTGACCAAATCCTTCTTCATCCTGCCCGAATTCCCCGGCCGCTTCGCCGGCAGCCCACTGTGGGTCGAGGCGTCGCTCGACGCCAGCAATGCCGAGAACCGGCCGGTGCGCACCGGCGACGGCGTCTCGCCTATCATGATC
>NZ_RZRW01000321.1:0-6732 GCF_003998745.1 Mesorhizobium sp. M7A.F.Ca.US.014.04.1.1
GCCATAGCGTTTCGCGATGATCCGCTCCAGCGCGCGGATGCCCTGTGCCTCGCCGCCGGCGGGGCCCTGCGGACGGTCAGCCGGATTCCACGCGAAGATGTCGAAAAGCGCCCAGCCCGCGGCTTTTTCGACAAAGCGCTTCAGGAACAACGCCGCTGTGATCGAGCCGGCGAAACCGTCCGTGGTGACATTGTTGATGTCGGCGATCTTCGACGACAGTTTTGCATCGTAGGGCCGCCACAGCGGCATGCGCCACAGCGGATCCTCCGTCGCGACGGAAGCCTCCGCCAGATCGGATGCCAGCGTTTCGTCGCCGGTGTAGAACGGTGGCAGATCGGGGCCGAGCGCGACACGGGCAGCCCCGGTCAGCGTCGCCATGTCGACCAGAAGCTGCGGCTCCTCCTCGTCGGCCAGCGCCAGCGCGTCGGCCAGCACCAGCCGTCCCTCGGCATCCGTGTTGCCGATCTCGACAGTGATGCCCTTGCGGCTCATCAGCACGTCGCCAGGCCGGAAGGCGTTGCCGGCAATCGAATTTTCCACCGCGGGAATGAGCACGCGCAGCCGCACATTCAGCCCGGCAGCCATGATCATCGAGGCGAGGCCAAGGACATTGGCGGCACCGCCCATGTCCTTCTTCATCAGCAGCATGCCGGACGATGGCTTGATGTCGAGGCCGCCCGTGTCGAAGCAGACGCCCTTGCCGACCAGCGTCACCTTCGGTGCGTCTTGCTGTCCCCATCGCATGTCGATCAAGCGCGGTGCGCTGGTCGACGCACGGCCGACCGCATGGATCATCGGGAAGTTCCGGTCGAGGAGATCGTCACCCTTGATCACCGAGACTTCGGCCTTGTGCCTGGCGGCCAGGGTCCGCACCGCCTGCTCCAAATCTTCCGGACCCATATCGCTGGTCGGCGTGTTGACCAGATCGCGTGTCAGGAAGACGCCATCGACAATGCGGCGAACGCGCCCGGCATCGACGTCGGCCGGCAGGCCGAAGCGCAGCGCCCTGCCTGGCTTCTTGCCGTAGCGGGTGAAGACATAACCGCCGAGCAGCAGCGCGATCGCCGCGAGTTCGGCCTCGGCCGGCGCCAAGGCGAAATGCCAGTCGCCTTCCGGCAAGGCTTTCGACAATGCGCCGAGGGCAAGCGCGCCTTCGCCATCGCCGATACCGAACAAGGCGCCGCCGAGCGCCCCGTTTTCGCCGGGCACGACCAGTGTCCTGCCTGCCTCGCCGGAAAAGCCGTTGGCCCTGGCCCAGGCGATGGCGGCCGGCGCAAGACCGGCCGCGTCCAGACCGTCCCTGGCGACCAGATGGACCGGCAACGCGCCCGGCAATGTCTTCCCGACGAGTTCGACAGGCATGCGATGTTCTCCGTGTGAGTCGCCGTTCTTAACCGTCCGTTAGGGTTAACAGAATATTTCTGCGAGAGGGAAGACGGCCACGCAATGGCCGCGCATGAATGGAGGCTTAGGGTGCCATGCCGACCAACCGCAGGATCAATATCAGGGGAAAACGGCTCATCACCATGGCTCTTGTGCTGGCGCTGACGGCGGGCGTCGCCGGTTGCGGAACCGACAAGCTCTCCACCGGCTCTATCGCACGCACCAGCGGCAAACCGCTTGAAAGCATGTCGGCCGGCGAACTGCACAATGCCACCGGCGCACTTGGCCAATCCTACGCGAAGAACCCCAACGACAAGCGGATAGCGACGAACTATGCGGCGGCGTTGCAGATGGATGGCGACGCCGACCAGTCGCTGGCCGTGATGCGCAAACTCGCCATCGCTTTGCCCAAGGATCGTGACGTGCTTGCCTCCTACGGCAAGGCGCTGGCCGCCAATGGCCAGTTCGAGGCGGCGCTCGACGCCGTGCGCCGCGCTCAGACACCGGAATATCCCGACTGGAGGCTGGTGTCGGCGGAAGCGGCCATTCTCGACCAGACCGGCCAGAAGGACGATGCGCGCCAGCTTTACCGCAAGGCGCTCGACCTCAAGCCGAACGAGCCTTCCGTGCTCTCCAATCTTGGCATGTCGTATGTGCTGGAAGGTGATCTGCGCACCGCCGAAACCTATATGCGCTCGGCCGCGCAACAGCCGAATGCGGACAGCCGGGTCCGCCAGAACCTGGCGCTGGTCGTCGGCCTGCAAGGCCGGTTCGACGAGGCCGAGAAGATCGCCTCACAGGAACTGTCGCCCGAACAGGCGCAGGCAAATGTCGCCTATCTCAGGCAGATGCTGGCCCAACAGAACGCCTGGAGCCAGCTCAAGGACCAGGACAAGCCGAAATCCGCAACCAACTGAGACCACAATTCCGATGCCCCAACGAAGAGGCCGCGTTGCATGCAGCGCGGCCTCTTCGTTTGAAGTGTACTGCAGGAATTTGCCTTGCCGCTACTGGGCGTTTGTTGCCGGCGCCGCATGATCGCCGAAGATACCGCGTTGGCTGACCTGAATGCCGGCGGGACCCAGGATGATGGCGAAAAGCACCGGCAGGAAAAACAGGATCATCGGCACGGTAAGTTTTGGCGGCAGGGCGGCCGCCTTCTTCTCGGCCGCATTCATGCGCATGTCGCGGCTTTCGGCGGCAAGCACGCGCAGTGCATGCGCCACCGGCGTGCCGTAACGCTCGGCCTGGACGAGCGCCTGCGACACCGACTTGACCGAATCCAGGCCGGTGCGGCTTGCCAGGTTCTCGTAGGCCTGCTTGCGCTCCGGCAGATAGGAAAGCTCGGCATTGGTGAGGATGAACTCTTCCGCCAGCGCCACCGATTGCGCGCCGATCTCGTCGGCGACCTTGCGCAATGCTGCTTCCACCGACATGCCCGATTCGACGCAGATCAGCATCAGATCGAGCCCATCCGGCCATGCCATCTGGATCGACTGCTTGCGCTTGGTGGCGCGGTTGTTGACGTAGATGACCGGCGCGTAGAAGCCGCCGTAAGCAACGAGGATGCAGACGAACAGCCTGATGACCAATGGCTTGTCGGGCAGTCCTCCGAGCACGAAGATGTAGATTGCGGCCAGCGCGAAACCGACAAAAGGAAGCACGAGACGAAAGAAAAGAAACCGCGTCAGCGGATTCTGTCCACGAAAACCGGCCACCTTGAGTTTCTGCAAGGTGCCTTCATCGGCGAGCGCGCGTCTCAGATCCAGCCGGTCGACGATGTTGCGCATGCCGATCGACTGTTCCTCACGCAAGCCCTTGCGACGGCGGTCGGCCTCGACCGCAAGCCGGGCGCGCTGTTGCGCACGCAGTTCGTCGCGCTCCAGCGCAACGGATTTCATGCGTGACTTGAGCTGGTTTCCGCCAAACGCCGGCAGCAAGGTGAAGACGGTCGCAAACGCCGCTATCGCGACCAGCATCGCGATCAGGAAGCTCGGATCCGTCAGGGTCTTGATGACTTGCTCGGTCATGCCAGCATCCTAGACTTCGAAGTTCATCATCTTGCGCATCACCAGGATGCCGATCGACATCCAGACCGCAGAGCAACCAAGGATCAGGTTTCCGACGCTGGTGTTGAAGAGCGGCATCAGGTAGGCCGGGCTCGACAGGTAGACGAGAAAGGCGACGATGAAGGGCAGCGCACCGATGATCGCGGCGGATGCCTTCGCTTCCATCGACAGCGCCGCGACCTTGGCTTTCATCTTCTTGCGATCGCGAAGCACGCGCGAAAGATTGCCCAGCGCCTCGGAGAGATTCCCGCCGGCTTGCGATTGAATCTGGATAACGATGCCGAAGAAGCTTGCCTCGGTGCAAGGCATGGTTTCGGGCATGCGCAAGGTCGCGTCGGGGATAGAGAGGCCCATCTGCTGTGAATCGACGATGCGGCGAAACTCGGTCTTCACGGGTTCGGGCGATTCGTTGGCGATCAGGCGCACGGCATCGTTCAGCGGCAGGCCGGATTTGACCGCGCGCACGATGATGTCGAGCGCGTTTGGAAATTCGTTGAGGAATGCCTTGACCCGGCGGGCGCGGCGAAACGTGACGAACCAGCGCGGCAGGCCCAGCCCCCCGGCCAGCAGCACGCCCGGCAAGGCGATCAGCGGGGCTCCGGCCACGAAAGCGGCCATCGTCAAAACGATGCCGCATATTGCGGAATATATATAGAAACGCTCGATGGTGGTCTTGAGGCCGGCCTGACGAAGCTGGGCTTTCAGCGGCGGCTTCTTGACGCGGCTGTCCTTGGTTTTCTGCTTGGCGTCGAGTTCGTTGAGAGAATCCTGAACCGATTTGCGCCGCTTGGCGGCTTCCGCCACGCGGTCGCGCGAGGCCTTGACGACGGAGCGATCCGTCTCGGCGGTCCTGATTGTTTCGAGCCGCTTGCCGACCTGTTTCTCGTTGCTGATCCGGGTGAACAGAAATGCATAAGCGACGGCGCCGGCGCTGAAGCCGGCGAGCACGACAAACGCCAGTACTGTGCCGTCAATTCCAAACATTGGCCCGAACCCTTACACCCCAGCAGACGTCAGTCAGCGCGTTTCTCCATCGCCTCGAGCGCAATGGCGAGACGCTGCTCCTCGCCGTAATAGCGTGCACGCTCCCAGAAATGCGGACGGCCGATGCCGGTCGATACGTGCTCACCCAACAGCCGGCCGTTGGCGTCCTCACCCTTGATGTTGTAGAGGACGATATCCTGCGTGATGATAACGTCGCCTTCCATCCCGATCACCTCGGTGATGTGGGTGATGCGGCGCGATCCGTCGCGCAGGCGCGCTGCCTGGATGATCACGTCGATGGAGCCGACGACGATTTCGCGCACTGTCTTCTGCGGCAGCGAATAACCACCCATGGCAATCATGGATTCAATGCGGTTCAGGCATTCGCGCGGGCTGTTCGAGTGGATCGTTCCCATCGAGCCGTCATGGCCGGTGTTCATCGCCTGCAGAAGATCGAACACTTCGGGTCCGCGCACTTCGCCGACGATGATGCGCTCGGGCCGCATGCGCAGGCAGTTCTTGACCAGGTCGCGCATCGTCACCTCACCCTCACCCTCCAGATTGGGCGGGCGGGTTTCGAGGCGCACCACATGCGGCTGCTGCAATTGCAGCTCGGCCGAGTCTTCGCAGGTGATGACGCGCTCCTCGCGGTCGATATAGTTGGTCAGGCAATTGAGCAGCGTGGTCTTGCCCGAACCGGTACCGCCCGAGATCACGATGTTGCAGCGAACACGGCTGATGATCTTGAGAACTTCGGCGCCCTGCGGCGAGATGGCGCCGAACTTGACCAGTTGGTCGAGCGTCAGCTTGTCCTTCTTGAATTTGCGGATGGTGAGCGTGGCGCCGTCGATGGAGAGCGGCGGCGCGATGACGTTGACGCGCGAGCCATCGGGGAGGCGCGCGTCGCAGATCGGGCTGGATTCGTCGACGCGGCGGCCAACCTGGCTGACGATGCGCTGGCAGATGTTGAGGAGCTGCTGGTTGTCCCGAAAGCGGATGCCGGTCTGTTCGACCTTGCCGTTGACCTCGATGTAGACGTTCCTGGAGCCGTTGACCATGATGTCGGCGATGTCGTCGCGGGCGAGCAGCGGCTCGAGCGGCCCATAGCCGAGCACGTCGTTGCAGATGTCCTCGAGCAGCTCTTCCTGCTCGGCGATCGTCATTGCGAAGTTCTTGATCGCGATGATGTCGTTGACGATATCGCGGATTTCCTCGCGCGCACTTTCAGGATCAAGCTTGGAAAGCTGCGACAGATCTATGGTGTCGATGAGTGCGGAGAAGACCTGGCTCTTGGTATCGTAATAGGTTTCGCTTTTTTCGCGCTGTGCCCGCTTCGGCTCAGGCGCCAATGGCGGTGCCTCGACCGCACGGCGCGCCGGCGGCGCGACAGGCGCGCTTGGCGCCGCGGGCCGTGTCAGAACCGCCGTGTCCACGGAACCTGCAGCCGGTGGCGCAACAGGCGCCGGTGCTGGCTGGCGAAATTCCGGCGTGAACCGGTTGCCGTCGTCGCTGCCTCTTTTACCAAACATGATCGACTACCGATTCCACTGCTGAAGCGTCACTTCTTGTTGCGCGAGAGCTTGCCGAGCAGGCTGCCGAGCCCGGCCTTCTTCCTGATCTTGATTTCGCTGCGCCCGGTCAGCACATGCGCCATTTCGTTGATCATTGCGACGATCGGGTTCTTGGCATCCATTTCGCCAAGCATGCGTCCGTTGTTGGCGGCATTGCCGAACAGCAAGGGATCAAAAGCAATGACCGACATTGGCGACAGACCGAGCGGCTCGGCGAAATCGGCCGGCGAAATCTCCGGGCGTTTCGGGACGCCGGCCTGGTTGATGATCAGCTTGGGCGGCGGATCATTGGGACGAAGCCGCTTGAGCATATCGATGAGGTTCTTGGTGTTGCGCAGATTGGCAAGTTCCGGTGTCGCGGTGATGACGATCTCGTCGGCCTTGACCAAGGTGTTCTTGGTCCAGCCCGTCCAGGCATGGGGGACGTCGAGCACCAGAAGCGGCACGCTGCGCTGGGCGGTGTCGATGAGCTGAACGAAGGCCTCTGGATCGAAATCATAGACCCGTTCGAGCGTCGAAGGCGCCGCCAGCAGCGACAGATGCTCGGCGCACTGGGTCAGCAGCCGGTCGAGATAGACTTCATCGATGCGTTCCGGTGAAAACACCGCCTCGGCGATGCCTTGCGCCGGATCCTGGTCGAAATTGATGTTGGCGGTGCCGAAAGCCAGATCGAGATCGGCGACGACCACTTCGGATTTGAACAGGGAGGACATCGCCCAAGCCAC
>NZ_RZRW01000322.1:0-6711 GCF_003998745.1 Mesorhizobium sp. M7A.F.Ca.US.014.04.1.1
GGCCAACTGGTCGAACATGGTGAGGCCCCACATGTCGGCGCCGGTCAGCGGCTTCGGCATGAAGGTGAGATCGGAGACCGGCTGCGTCGGCGATGTGTGGTCGCCTTCGATCGCGCCGCCGGGCGCCGGCACTTCGTTGACCGCGATGACCGGCTCACCGGTGCGGCGGTCGAGCACATACAGATCGCCCTGCTTGGTCGGTCCGACCAGCGCCGGCACCACCGTGCCGTCGGGTTTGGTGATGTCGATCAGGCTCGGCTGCGCCGGTACGTCCATGTCCCAGAGATCGTGGTGCACGGTCTGCCGCACCCATCGCACCTGTCCGGTGTTGAGGTCGAGCGCGGTGATCGACGACGAGAACTTCTCGACATTGGCACTGCGCCCGGCGCCGAGCTGATCCGGCGTCTGGTTGCCGAGCGGCACGTAGAGCAGGCCGAGCTTCTCGTCGGCGCTCGGCGTCGACCACATGTTGGGCGAGTTGGCGGTATAGGTCTGGCCGGCCGGCAGCGGCGTCGTCTGGTCCGGATTGCCGGAATCCCAGTTCCACACCAGCGCGCCGGTGGCAGCGTCGTAGGCGCGGATGACGCCGGACGGCTCCTGCGTCGAATAATTGTCGTTGACCGCGCCGCCGACAATGATCTTGCCGCCTGAGATCAGCGGTGCCGAGGTCGAGTAATAATAGCCCGACTTCGGATAGGGCATGTTGGTCAGAAGGTTCAGCGTGCCGCCCTCGGCGAAAGCCGGGCAGATCTGCCCGTTGGCGGCGTCGAGCGCGATCAGCCGCGCGTCCGAGGTCGGCAGGTAGACGCGGGTCGCACAGGGCTGCCCGGCGGCGCCGGCGGCATCGGCGTAATAGGCCACGCCGCGGCAGGTCTGGTGCTGGCGGTCCTTGTCGAGCTTGACCTTGGGATCGAAGCGCCATTTCTCCTTGCCGCTCGCGGCATCGATGGCGATGGCGAAATTATGCGGCGTGCAGATGTAGAGCGTGTCGCCGATCTTCAGCGGCGTCACCTGATAGGTGGTCTCGCCGACATCGTCCGGTCCCTTCACGTCGCCGGTCTGGTAGGTCCAGGCAGGCTGCAGCTTGGCGACATTGTCCGGTGTGATCTGGTCGAGCGGCGAATAGCGCTGGCCGAACTGCGTGCGGCCGTAATAGTGCCACTCGCCGGCCGGCACGTCATTGCCGAGATTGGCGTTGGCGACCACCTTGTCGGTGCCGAGTTCGCCGGCAATGTCCTTCGGATCCGAAGTCATCGAATAACCGGCGACGGCCAGTGATGCCAGCACGGCAAGGATCAGCGGCGCGCGTGCGTCAGGGCCGACAAGACCCCGTCTCGCCCACGGCGTCAGCAGCCATAAAGCGAGAAGCACGATGACGCCGCCGCGAGGCCCGAGTTCCCACCAGTCGAAGCCGGTTTCCCAGACCGCCCAGGCCAGCGTGCCGAGCACGATCGCCGCGTAGAGCCACAGTGCGGTGGACCGGCGCCGGTAGAGCAGCCAGGCGGCGATCAGGAAGGCAAGGCCAGCAACGACATAGTACCAGCTGCCGCCCAGCATCGCCAGGCGGATGCCGCCGCCGCCGAGTGCCAGGCCGATGAGGAAAAGAATGAGGGAGGTGATGGTGACAGCCAAGATGATACTCCTTCGACTGTTGCGCTTTGCCACGCCAAGGACAGCCCGATGTCCCGTTCCTGCCCTGCGCACAGCTTTCTCCTGCCCGCCCCGCCTGTCAAGCTGGCCCACACGCCAAGGTGGCAATTCATCTTGCCTGCGGTCGGGTTATCGAGCAGTCTCCGTCGCAGCATCACCGTGGAGTAGACCGAGTCATGCCCTTCGTCTTTCCGCCATGGATGCGCATTGCCGGCGCGCTGTTCGGCTTCGTCGTGCTTATGGCTGGCAGTCAACCGGCGTCGGCACAAACGCTCGAGGAGATCAACAAGGCAAGCGGCTTCCACGAGATGCTGGCCGGCCTCGGCCCAAGCATAGTCGCCGGCATCAAATCCGTGCCGGGGCCGGAAAAAGTCAAGGAAGCCTTGTCCGCCGCCGCTGAAGGCGCTTTTGACGCTGACAGGATGGAGAAAGCCGTAGAGGCGCGGATGACGGGCCGGTTGCAGCCCGTCGATCTCACCGATCTGGCTGCTTTCTTCGATTCACCATTGGGCAGGCGGGTCACAGCCCTGGAGATCCAAGCGTCCGATCCGCAAGCCCTGGGGCGCAAGAAGATCGAAGGTCCGAAAATCCTTGGAGGACTTCAGGCGGGAGATCCGGCACGGCTCGCGCTGTACCGGAAAATCGTCGACGATACCAGCGCCGTGGACATGGCTGAAGCGATCGCATTGAACATGGGCTATGCGATGGTTTCGGGAATGCTCGCGGCAGCCGGGCAGCCTTTATCGGATCAGCAGATAATGGTGCTGGTGCATAAGCAGGCCGGCAACCTTCGTGAAAAAGCCGAAAAGGGGATCATGGAAGGAAATGCTTTCGCCTATCGTGACTTGTCGCTCGACGATCTCAGGCTTTACGCGGCATTTCTCGCGTCCCCTGCGGGCAGCCATTACTACGACCGGATGCAGACGGCACTCGGCGCCGTGATGACCGATGAGGCGCGTTCGTTAGGGCAGCGATTTTTCGTCGCTCTCGGCTACCGCAAGGCCTGAACAGCCCGTACATCCTTGCCACCAGCACTTTAGCGGAACAAAACGTAGACAGTTCTGGTCTTTCGCCACCGAATCACTACATTCGGGGCGATGTCCGGCTTTTCCGAAGACATGCCCTTTTTCGACGAACCCAATGCGCGGCCCTCGGCCCCGTCGGGTATCGCCGCGCGCGCCATGGCTGCCCGCAGCGGACACAACAACGCACCCGACTATCTGAAGGGCCTCAACCCGGAGCAGCGGCTAGCTGTTGAAACAACGGAGGGCCCGGTTCTGGTGTTGGCCGGCGCCGGCACCGGCAAGACCCGCGTGCTCACGACCCGCATCGCCCACATCCTCGCCACCGGCAAGGCGTTTCCGTCGCAGATCCTCGCGGTGACCTTCACCAACAAGGCCGCGCGCGAGATGAAGATCCGCATCGGCGTGCTGATCGGCGAAGGCAATGTAGAGGGCATGCCGTGGCTCGGCACCTTCCACTCGATTGGAGTGAAGCTGCTTCGCAGACATGCCGAACTCGCCGGCCTGCGCTCCGACTTCACCATCCTCGACACCGACGACGTCGTGCGGCTGATCAAGCAGCTGATCCAGGCCGAAGGTCTGGACGACAAGCGCTGGCCGGCCAAGCAGTTCGCCCAGATGATCGACGGCTGGAAGAACAAGGGGCAAGGCCCCGCCGACATTGCCGAGGGCGACGCGCGCGCCTTCGCCAACGGCAAGGGCCGCGAACTCTACAAGGCCTATCAGGAGCGGCTGAAGACGCTGAACGCCTGCGATTTCGGCGACCTGCTCTGCCACCCGATCCGCATCTTCCGCGCCAATCCGGACGTGCTGAAGGAATACCATAAGCGCTTCAAGTACATCCTCGTCGACGAGTACCAGGACACCAACACCGCCCAGTACATGTGGCTGCGGCTGTTGGCGCAAAGGCCTCAAGGCAAGCCGATCTCCCCCCTTGAGGGGGAGATTGGGCGCTCTTCGGCCGAAACCCGCGCCACCGTAAACATCTGCTGCGTCGGCGATGACGACCAATCCATCTATGGCTGGCGCGGCGCCGAGGTCGACAACATCCTGCGTTTCGACAAGGATTTTCCCGGCGCCACCATCATCCGGCTGGAGCGCAACTACCGCTCGACCGCGCACATCCTTGGTGCCGCCTCCCACCTCATCGCCCACAATGAGGGCCGCTTCGGCAAGACGCTGTTCACGGATCGCAACGATCCCGAGGATGGCAAGGTCAATGTCCACGCCGCCTGGGATTCCGAAGAAGAAGCCCGCGCCATCGGCGAGACCATCGAGGCCTATCAGCGCCAGAAGCACAATCTCAACGACATGGCTATTCTTGTCCGTGCATCCTTCCAGATGCGGGCCTTCGAGGATCGCTTCATCACACTCGGCCTCAACTACCGCGTCATCGGTGGCCCGCGCTTCTACGAGCGCCTGGAAATCCGCGACGCCATGGCTTTCTTCCGTGTCGTCGCGCAGGGCGCCGACGACCTCGCTTTCGAGCGCATCGTCAATGTGCCCAAGCGCGGCTTGGGCGAAGCCACCATCCGCCAGATCCACGACACCGCCCGTGCGCTGCGCATCCCTATGCTGGAGGCCGCCGCCAAGCTCGCCGAAAGCGACGAGTTGAAGCCGAAGCCGCGCGCCGCCTTGCGCGAAGTGGCGGCCAATTTCGAGCGCTGGCAGAAGGCGCTGGAAACCACGCCGCACACCGAACTCGCCGAGACCATTCTCGAAGAGAGCGGCTACACGGACATGTGGAAGAACGACCGCTCGGTGGAAGCCCCCGGCCGGCTGGAGAACCTGAAAGAGCTGATCCGCTCGATGGAGGAGTACGAATCGCTGCGCTCCTTCCTCGAGCACGTCGCGCTGGTCATGGACGCCGAACAGAATGCCGGGCTCGACGCCGTCTCGATCATGACGCTGCATTCGGCCAAGGGCCTCGAATTCGAGACCGTCTTCCTGCCCGGCTGGGAGGAAGGCCTGTTCCCGCATCAGCGCGCGCTCGACGAAGGCGGCCGCTCCGGGCTGGAGGAAGAGCGCCGCCTCGCCTATGTCGGCCTGACGCGGGCCAAGAAGAACCTGCATATCTGGTTTGTCTCCAACCGCCAGATCCATGGCCTGTGGCAGTCGACGATCCCGTCGCGTTTCCTCGAGGAATTGCCGAACGCCCATGTCGAGGTCGCTGAAAGCGGCAACTCCTACGGCGGCTACGGCAATTCCTATGGCGGCGGTTCCTTTGCCTCCGGCCGCGGCGGCCAGGGCGCAGGACGGCAGAACCCCTATGGCGCCTCGCGCTTCGACAATGTCGGCGCCGACAGCGAAAAATCCGGCGCCTTCTCCAACACCTATGCGACGCCGGGCTGGCAGCGGGCGCAGGCCAACCGCACCGAGGCGACCGACCGCAACTGGGGTTCGCGCTCCGGCCACCAGGTCGAGCGCATCGGCTACGGCGAGACGGACAGCGGCTACGGCGCCGGCCGCACCTCGGTCAAGGGCCGCACCATCGACGGCGAACTGGTCGCCAAATCCGTCTCCGACAAGCCGTCCGCCTTCAACGTCGGCGACCGTGTCTTCCACCAGAAATTCGGCAACGGCAACATCTCGGCCATCGAAGGCAACAAGCTGACCATCGACTTCGACAAAGCCGGCCAGAAACGCGTGCTGGACGGGTTTGTCGCCGCGGTGTGAAGATGGCGTTTTCCCCGCGGAAGCCTCACCTTCGTCATCCACGGGCGAAGCAAGGAGGGTAGCGACGCGGCGCAGACCCGTGGATGACGAAGTGATTGATGTCTACGCCAATCGTCAAGGCATGCGGTCCGCCAACGAAACAGCCCCTCACCGATACCGCGCCTGATTCCATTTGTGCCCCAGCAGCGACAGGATGATGATCAGCCCGTTGAAGAACTGCACATAGAAACCGCTTAATCCCGCCGCCACGACGCCGGTCTGGATGAAGGACACGGTAACCGCGCCGATGGCGCCGCCGACGACGGTGCCGATGCCGCCCCAGGTCGGCGTGCCGCCGACGAACACCGAGGCCAGCACCGGCAGGAGATAGCCGTCGCCGGCGGTCGGCCACCAGGTGAAGTTGATCATCACCGAGAAGGTGCCGGCGATGGCCGCGCCGATGCCGACGAAGCCGAACACTTTCACCCGCACACGCTTGACGTCGATGCCCATCTGCTGGGCGCTGTCTGGATTGTCGCCGACCACCCTCACCTGCGCGCCGAAGCGGTGCCGGTTGTAGAGCATCGCCGACAGCACGACGAAGCCGATGGCCCAGAAGATCTGCACCGGAACGCCCAGGACCTGGCTGGAGAAGATCGTGTAGGCCCAGCTGTCGCTGAGGCTGGTCAGCGCCATCGACTTGCCCTCGTTGATGATCTGGATCAGGCCGCGCAGCAGGAAATTCATGCCCAGCGTGGCGATCAACGACGACAGCCCGCCATAGACGACCAGCGAGCCTACCAGGAAGCCGAGCAGCATGCCGGTGACGAGTGCCGCGGCGATGCCGAGAAACGGATCGTAGCCGGCCTGCACGACCAGCGCGAAGACCCATGAGGCGAAGCCCATCGTTGCCGGAAACGACAGGTCGATCTCGCCGCAGGTGACGACGAAGACCAGCGGCACCACCACGAACAGCGCAACGGGGAGCGTCGTCAGCACCGAACGGTAGAGATACCAGGTGGTGAAAACGGTCGGGTTGGCGATCAGGAACACCGTCATCATGACGATGAACACGGCGAGCGTGCCGAGCGCGGCACGGTTGTCGAGGATGAAGCCGCGCATCCAGTGATCGGATGGGTGCCTCCATTCCTTTTGAGAACTGGGACGGGGAATGCCGGCGGACGGCTCGTGCAGGTTGGGCTCCATGGTCTTGCTCATCGTGCTCTCTGCTCCGCGTCGCCGGCATCGTGCAGCCCGGCCAATCCGCCGGGATGCGCGACCTCTTCCATGAAGTTGATGAGATCTTCGGCCGACTTGACCTCGCTGCGGTCGGTCGTCAGTGCAACCTTGCCGCGGTCCAGCACCACGAAGTGGTCGGCGATGT
>NZ_RZRW01000323.1:0-6709 GCF_003998745.1 Mesorhizobium sp. M7A.F.Ca.US.014.04.1.1
ATCGGGCGTCGAGGCCGCACTGCGCGCCACCGAATATGATCCGCAGCGGCTGGAGAAAGCGGAGGAGCGGCTGTTCTCGTTGCGCGCGGCCTCACGCAAGCACAGCGTCGCCGTCGACGATTTGGCGCAACTGCGCGACACGATGTCGGCCGATCTCGCCGACCTCGACGCCGGCGAGGAACGCCTGCACGGGCTGGAAAAGCAGGCCGCCGCGGCACGCGAGACGTATGACATCGCAGCCGCACAGCTGTCCTCGCTTCGTCATGCGGCGGCGGTCGGCCTGACCAAGGCGGTCATGGCGGAACTGCCGGCCCTGAAGCTCGAACGCGCGGCCTTCATCGTGGAAATGAAGAGCGATGCCGAGAGCCGCATGGAAGAGGGCATTGACCAGATCGAATTCTGGGTGCGCACCAATCCAGGCACGCGGCCCGGGCCGATGATGAAGGTGGCCTCCGGCGGCGAGCTTTCGCGCTTCCTTCTGGCGCTGAAGGTGGCGCTGGCCGACCGTGGCTCGGCGCCGACGCTGGTTTTCGATGAAATCGACACCGGCGTGGGCGGCGCTGTCGCCGACGCCATCGGCCAAAGGCTGGCGCGGCTGTCGAAGCGCGTGCAGGTGCTGTCGGTGACGCACGCGCCACAGGTGGCGGCGCGCGCGGCGACGCATTTCCTGATCTCCAAATCCGGCACCACCGACCGTGTCGCGACCGGCATTGCCGAGATGGACCGGCCGGCGCGGCAAGAGGAGATCGCGCGCATGCTGGCCGGCGCCACGATCACCGACGAGGCCCGCGCCGCCGCCGAGCGACTGCTGCGCGAGAACATCGCGGCGTCCTGATGGCGCATGGTTCGGCAGTGGATCGAAGCAAAGGAAGCCGAGAAGCCAACGGTTCGCGGGCCGTATAAGAAACACTCAGCGGCTTAGGAGAATCCGATGGATTTGGAAGAGGAAACTGTCGAATTGACAAAACTTCTCTCAGGAAAAATGGTGATCCACGTTTGGCGGTTTCGTGCGGCAGAAGTACTGATTGAATTCACAGATGGAACCCGACTGTTCGTCGATGCACGGTCCGACGCGATTGAGTGCTCAGTGACCGATGGGATTTCAGACTGACCCACCACCTACGGTTCGCCGACCAGTGAAAATCCGGGCTTTGCAACAGAGTCAGCATATGGCTCCATCCCGCTGTTTCGGCGTGGTTTTGTCAGAATTCAGCTCCCTTCCATCCGAATCCTGATCTATTGTCCCGGGCCAACAGCAGCCAGGTGCAAAACCATGTCCGAAAAACCAGTCGATGCCCTGACCGAAAGCGAGGCCGAAGCCGAGCTGAAGCGTCTGGCGGAAGTGATCGCCGAGCACGACCGGCGCTACCATACCGAAGACGCGCCTATTATCACCGACGCGGAATACGATGCGCTGGCACGGCGCAACCTTGCCATCGAGGAGCGCTTTCCAGCGCTGGTGCGCGAGGATTCGCCATCGCTCAGGGTCGGTGCGGCACCCGCGGAAGGCTTTACCAAGGTGCGCCATGCGGTGCCGATGCTCAGCCTTGCCAAGGCTTATACCGACGATGACGTCGCCGATTTCATCGAACGCGGCCGGCGGTTCTTCGATCGCGACAAGGAGCTCGACATCGCCTTCACGGCCGAGCCGAAGATCGACGGGCTTTCGGCTTCGCTGCGTTACGAAAACGGTGTGTTCATGCAGGGCGCAACGCGTGGCAACGGCGCCGTCGGCGAAGACATCACCGCCAATTTGAAGACGATTGCCGATATTCCAGCGAGGCTGAAAGGTTCGGACTGGCCCGAAACCATTGAGATCCGTGGCGAGGTCTACATGACCTATGCGGAATTCGAGGCGTTGAAGCAGCGGTCGGCGGCGGTCGGCGGCCAGGACTACGTCAATCCGCGCAACACGGCGGCCGGTTCGCTGCGCCAGAAGGATCCGTCCGTTACCGCCAGCCGCAACCTCAAATTCTTTGCCTATGCCTGGGGCTATACGACAGCGGATCCGGCTCCGACCCAATATGATTCGGTGCAGAAATTCGCCGAGTGGGGGTTCAAGATCAGTCCGCTGATGGTGCGGGCGAAATCGGCCGACGAGTTGATCGCGCATTATCATCGGATCGAGGAGCAACGTTCGGCACTTGGCTATGATATCGACGGCGTCGTCTACAAGGTCGACCAGCTGGAATTGCAGCGCCGATGGGGGTTCGTCACCGGTGAGCCGCGCTGGGCCGTCGCGCACAAATTTCCGGCCGAACAGGCGATGACGACTGTGCAGAAGATCGACATCCAGGTTGGCCGTACCGGCACGCTGGCGCCGGTCGCGCGGCTGGCGCCGGTCACTGTCGGTGGCGTCGTGGTCGAGAATGTCACGCTGCACAATGAGGACTACATCAAGGGCCTGGACAGCACCGGCCAGCCGATCCGCGACGGCATCGACGTGCGCATCGGCGATACGGTGGTGATCCAGCGGGCAGGCGATGTCATTCCGCAGATCGTCAGTGTCGTCATCGACAAGCGGCCGGCCGATGCCGTGCCATACGAATTCCCGCATACCTGTCCGATCTGCGGCTCGCCGGCGACGCGCGAGATCAACGAGAAGACCGGCAAGGAAGATTCCCGCCGCCGCTGCACCGGCGAGCTGATCTGCCCGGCGCAGGCGGTGGAAGGATTGCGCCACTTCGTGTCGCGCGGTGCCCTGGACATCGAGGGGCTGGGGGCCGAGAACATAGATACGTTCTTCAATGCGGGATTGATCAAGACCGCCGCCGATATCTTCACGCTCAAGGATCGCCGTCCGGCCGTCACCAGGGCGCTGGCCGAGCGCCGCGAGGAGCAGGCCAGGCAGCGCGAGGCCGCATCGGGCAAGACACGCAAGAATGTGCGCAGCGTCGAGGATCGCAACTATGAAAGCCTCGACAAGCTGTTCGCGGCCATCGACTCGCGCCGCGAGCCGGAACTCGACCGTTTCATCTTCGCGCTCGGCATCCGCCATATCGGCGAAACGACGGCGGCCGTGCTTGCCCGCACCTTCTCGACCATCGAGGAGCTGATCCGCGTCGGCAAGGAGACAGCGGCCGCGGAGGATCCACATACTGTCTTCCCATCGGTCAACGGCATCGGCGATACGGTGATCGATGCGCTGCGCGGCTTCTTCGGCAATGAGCGCAACGACGACGTGCTTGAGAAGCTGCTCGAGCAGGTCAAGCCGAAGCCGTATGTCGTCACCGTCTCGGCCGACAGTGAGGACGCCGGCAAGACGGTCGTGTTCACCGGCTCGCTGGAGAAGATGACGCGCTCCGAAGCCAAGGCCATGGCGGAGCGCCTCGGCGCCAAGGTCGCGGGCTCGGTTTCGGCGAAGACGGATCTGGTGGTCGCCGGGCCGGGCGCCGGCTCCAAACTCAAGCTTGCCAGTGAGCTCGGCATCGAGGTGATCGACGAGGATGCCTGGCTGGCGCGGATCGGCAAGGCGTGATGGAAGGCGCATTCAAGGGGTTCGGCCCAAAGGCCATTCCGTTCCTGAAGGCGCTGGATTTCCACCAGAGCCGGGAGTGGTTCTTGGAAAACCGCGACCTGTTCGAAAAGGAGTTGCGCGATCCGCTCAGTGATCTGGTCGACACGCTGACCGAGCGCTTCGCAGAGGCCGGGCTCGGCCTGCGCGGCGACCGCAAGAAGTCGCTGTTCCGGATCAATCGCGACGTGCGCTTCGCCAAGGACAAGCGGCCCTACAACAGGCATTTGTCGGCCATCCTGTCGCCCGACGGCACCAAGATGGAGCAGGGCGTGTTCTACGTGCATGTCGGGCTTGAGCGCTGCTTCGCCGACATTGCGTGGTGGCAGCCGGAGCCGGCGCTGCTGCTGGCGATGCGCAAGGCCATCGCGGCAAAGCCGGGCGAATTCCAAAAGATGGTTGCGGCGTTGAAGAAAAATAGCCTCGAACTCGAGACCGAAGGCCGTATGAAGCGCACCCCACGCGGCTTCGAGCATATCAGCGATGCCGACCTGGCCGCCGCCATCCGCCACCGGCATTTTGTCGTCCAGCATGTCATCGATCCGGCGGGAATCCACACGGCTGATCTGGTCGACGAACTCGTCGATTTCACCTTGCGCGCCAAGCCGCTGCTCGACTGGGGCAGGGCGATCGAGGGCAAGATCCCGAAGGAATAAGCGTCTAACTCAGCCGATCCCGCGATCATTTCCGCTGATCGTTTGGCTCAAGCGAATTCGTGTGACACGGCAAGCCGCGCCACCTACATACCGCGCTTCCCTTGTTGTTGTGCATGTCGTTATCCCCCTTTTGGGCGACATGCATCAGGAGTGGTTGATGGCGACGGACGTAATTTCCGAGAGCGGCGACAGAAGCGATTTCTGGCAAGGCGTGCGGCTGTCGATGCCTGTGGTGGTGGCCTCGGCGCCCTTTGCGGTGCTGTTCGGCGCGCTCGCCGTGGACAATGGCTTCTCGGTCCTGGAAGCCTTTCTGATGAGTGCGCTGGTCTATGGCGGCGCCAGCCAGATGGTCGGCATCCAGCTGTTCGGCCAGCATGTGGCGCCGTGGCTGATCGTCCTGTCGATCTTCGCCGTCAATTTCCGCCACGTGCTCTATTCCGCCGGCATCGGCCGGCGCATCGCGCACTGGCCCCTCATCCAGCAGGCGCTTGGTTATTTCATCCTGACCGATCCGCAATTCGCGGTGGCCGAAGCGCGGGCGCAATCGGGCCGGACGGTCGGCTTTGCCTGGTATCTGGGACTTGGCTTGCCTGTCTATCTGTTCTGGATCCTCGAAAGCGCGCTTGGCGCGCTGTTCGGCAAGCTGATCCCCGACACGCACGCGCTGGGCATCGATTTCCTGCTGCCGATCTATTTCCTCGGTCTCGTGCTGGGCTTCCGCAAGCGGCCTCTGTGGCTGCCGGTGGTCATTGCCAGCGCTGCCGCCTCCATCATCGCCTACAAGACCGTGGGCTCGCCCTGGCATGTCTCGATTGGCGCTGTTGCCGGTGTGCTGCTGGCGGTCATCCTGCCTCCCCACCATAGCGGCGTAAAGGCACGGCCATGAGCACGACCTTCTGGATCATTATCGCCGGCGCAATCGCGACCTATCTGACGCGCATCGGCGGGCACCTGGTGATATCGCGCTTCGATACCATCCATCCCCGCGTCGAGGCCGGCCTCAATGCCGTGCCGGCGGCGGTGCTGACGACGCTGGTAGCGCCCGAGCTGTTGAACGCCGGCCCGGCGGAATGGGCCGCACTGGTGGTCACCGCCGTGGTTTCGCTGCGCGGTGGGTTGATGGCGATGTTTTTGGCGGGCGCGGCGGTATTGATCGTGGCGCGGCAGTTCGTCGGGTAGGGCGTATCGATATTCAGGTGATGACGGCCTGCAAACGGCGGCTTCCTGCGCTTCCCCGTTCTACCGCGTCGCGGTAGAACTGAGCTCACGTACCCAAAAGTACGCTTCGCTCCGGTTCACGGAACCCATCGTTTTCGCTCGTCCTGACCTGAATCTCGACACGCCCTCGGCGCCTCAGAAAAATCAAATCTTCGCGTCGTGCGGCAGCGGCGCGGTGGCCTTCTCCAGCCAGGCCAGCGTTTCGCCGTCGAGCATCGGGCCGATCTCGGCCAGCACGCGCGCGTGGTACGAGTCCAGCCAATGCAGCTCGTCACGCGTCAGAAGGTCCGACTGCACCAGCCTGGTATCGATCGGCGCCAGCGTCAGCGTCTCGAAGCCGTGCATGGCGATGTCGCCGCCCTCGATCTCTTGCGCCGGCGTCACCAGGATCAGGTTCTCGATGCGGATGCCGTAGGAGCCTTCCTTGTAGTAGCCGGGCTCGTTGGACAGCATCATGCCTTCGAGCAGCTTTTCGGTGCCGGTGCGGGCGATACGCTGCGGGCCTTCATGCACGGCCAGATACGAGCCGACGCCATGGCCGGTGCCGTGGGCGAAGTCGCAGCCGTGCTTCCACAGCGCCATGCGCGCGACGGCATCGATCTCGGAGCCGCGCGTGCCGGCGGGAAAGCGCAAGGTGGAAATGCCGATCATGCCTTTCAGCACCAGGGTGAAGCGTTCGCGCATCTCCTGCGTCGGCTGGCCGATCGGCACGGTGCGGGTGATGTCGGTGGTGCCGTCCTGATACTGCGCGCCGGAATCGAGCAGGAACAGCTCGCCGGCCTGCAGCTTGCGGCTGGTGGCGCGCGACACGCGGTAATGCATGATGGCGCCGTTCGGGCCGGCGCCCGAAATGGTGTCGAAGGAGACGTCGCGCAGCGGCATCTGGGTTTCCTCGCCGGTCCGCCGGCGCTGTTCCTCCAGCCTGGTGACGACAGCGATCTCGTCGAGCGAGCCGGGTTTTTGCCGCTCCAGCCAGCACAGCAATTTCGCCACGGCCGCACCGTCACGCCGATGCGCGGCGCGCGAGCCGTTGATCTCGGCCTGGTTCTTGGTGGCGCGCGGGATTCGGGCAGGATCTGCTGCTGCAATGACGGCGCCGCCATTGTCCTCGACCAGCATGCGCAGCCGGTCAGCCGCCAGCACCGGGTCGAGCGCGATTTTCGCGCCACTCTTGGCAAGCGCTGTGATCGCGGCTTCGAATTCGCCGGGCTCATGCGGCTCGGCGAGCTGGGTGAGGTAGGCGGCGACCTGGCGCGAGAATTTGCGCTTATCCATGAAAAGCTGGTGCGACCCATCGGCGGCGAGGATGGCGAAGCCGAAC
>NZ_RZRW01000324.1:0-6680 GCF_003998745.1 Mesorhizobium sp. M7A.F.Ca.US.014.04.1.1
GTTTGCGTTCAAGCCTGATGTCGCCTTCGTCGGGCACGGCCGCGCCGGAAATCGCCTTGATGAGCGACGACTTGCCGGCGCCGTTGTCGCCGATGACGGCGAGGATTTCGCCGGGATAAAGGTCGAAGTCGGCATTGTCGAGGGCGGTGACACGGCCATAGCGCTTGATCAGGCCACGCGCGGTGAGGATGGGCTCCTGGGTCATGGTCATGCCGACACCTTTCTGATCCATTGGTCGACTGCCACGGCGCCGATGATCAGCACACCGGTGAGCAGCACCTTCCATTGCGGATCGGCGCCCAGCATGTTGAGGCCCATGGAAACGACGCCGACGATCATCGCGCCGAACAGCGTGCCCAGGATGGAGCCGCGTCCGCCGAAGAGGGAAATACCGCCGATCACCGTCGCGGTGATGGCCTGCAGATTGTAGTCGGTGACGGCAGCCGACGGCGAGATCGAGCCGTTGCGGCCAATGGAGACCCAGGCCGCGAAAGCGGCGATCAGGCCGGCCAAGGTGTAGACCGTCATCAACACCTTCTTGGTCTGGATGCCCGACAGCTTCGCCGCCTCCTGGTCATCGCCAACGGCGTAGACATGGCGGCCCCACGCCGTGTGATTGAGCACGTACCAGAGGATCATCACGAGCAGGACCGTGGCAATGACGCCGAGCGTCAGCACCGCAGTGCCGACCTTGAAGCTGATGGCAAAGAGATGCAGCAGCGGCGCCTGGGTATCGACGTCGGTGTCGCGGATCGTCTCGTTGGCCGAATAGATGAAGTTCGTGGCCATGACGATGTTCCAGGTGCCAAGCGTCACGATGAAGGGTGGTAGCTTCATGTAGGCGACAAGCACCCCGTTGAGCAGCCCGCAGGCGGCGCCGGCGGCAAGCCCGATCGCCACTGCGAGCGCGCTCGGCATGCCGTAGGAGACCGCGCAATTGCCCATGATCACCGCTGAAATCACCATGATCACACCAATCGACAGGTCGATGCCTGCGGTCAGGATGACCAATGTCTGCGCAGCCCCCAGAATGCCGATGATGGCGATCTGCTGCAGGATAAGCGTCAGCGTGTAGGACGAAAAGAAACGCCCACCGATGGTGATGCCGAAGACGATGATCGCCAGAACCAGGACGATCAGCGGCACCGCGGCCGGCGTCGAATGCAAGAAATGCTGGATACGCTTGACGGCCGATTTGTGCTCGTCAAAAGCAGCAACGCTGGTGTCGCTGCTCGAGAGAACCTTCTCGAATTCCTGAGCTTGAGCCATGTTTTCTCCCCGTAGGCTTCAGCCAAACGCCGACGCCAGTCCACGCCTTTCCGGTCTGCTGCCGGGATTGTTCGCGGTCACGCGAGCCATCGTCCACCCGAAGCAGCCGGGGATCAAGCCCCGACCGCTCAGGTTCCTTGGATGCCGGTCAGAACGGCATCAGCCCCAGCACTTGGCGAGGCCTTCCTTGGTGTCGATGGACTTGACGCCGGTGGCCGGCTTGTCGGTCACCAGGTTGACGCCGGTGTCGAAGAAGTTCTTGCCTTCGGTCGGCTTCGGCTTGGTTCCGTCCTTGGCAAAAGCGGCGATCGCCTCGATGCCGAGTGCAGCCATCTGCAGCGGGTATTGCTGCGAAGTGGCGCCGATGACACCTTCGGCCACCGACTTCACGCCGGGGCAGCCGCCGTCGACGGAAACGATCAGCACCTGGCTTTCGAGGCCGACAGCCTTGAGCGCCTGGTAGGCGCCGACAGCGGCGGGCTCGTTGATGGTGTGGATGACGTTGATGGTGTTGTCCTTCTGCAGGAGGTTCTCCATCGCCTTGCGGCCGCCCTCTTCGTTGCCGTTGGTGACGTCATGGCCGACGATGCGCGGATCGGTCTCGTCGCCGATCTTGTTGGGATCTTTTACATCGATGCCGTAGCCCATCATGAAGCCTTGGTCGCGCAGCACGTCGACAGTCGGCTGCGAAGGCGTCAGGTCAAGGAAGCCGATCTTGGCGTCCTTGGCCTTGTCGCCGAGCGTGGCGGCGGCCCAGGCCCCGATCAGCTTGCCTGCTTCGAGATTGTCCGTCGCGAAGGTCGCATCGGCGGCGTCGATCGGATCGAGCGGCGTGTCGAGCGCGATCACCAGCAGGCCGGCATCACGCGCTTTCTTCACGGTCGGCACGATGCCCTTGGTGTCGGATGCGGTGATCAGGATACCCTTGGCGCCATCGGCGATGCAGCTTTCGATCGCCGCGACCTGGCTCTCGCTGTCGCCGTCGATCTTGCCGGCATAGGTCTTGAGGTCGACGCCGAGTTCCTTGGCCTTCGCGGTCGCGCCTTCCTTCATCTTGACGAAGAAGGGATTGGTGTCGGTCTTGGTGATCAGGCAGGCGCCGACACCGGCCGCGGATGCGGACGAGGCAAACGCCATCAGCCCCAGAGCCGCGGCGGCAAACACGGTCGATTTCAACAATTTTGTATTGGTCACGATTTTCCTCCCAGTGGAACCATTCCGATGCCGGCCAACCGGCACCTGCAGCGCATCCAACGAAATTCTCCCAGCGTGGACGCTGCCTTAACAGACACCAGGCCGAAGCCCGTGTCAATAATTAAATCACTCTTATTTATTATTGACAGCATTGCTTCGTTCACCCATTCTGGCCCAAAAGCATTGAGGGGAAACGACGGGAGGAACAGGGTGGAAACGGCCATTGCGAGGCACGGTTCGCCCGAGGTGAATGACAGTCTCATTCACCGCGGCACCAACCAGAGCGGCATGCGCGACCACAATGAGCGGTTGGTGCTGTCGCTGGTGCGTCAACACGGCAGCCTGGCAAAATCCGACATCGCCCGCATGACCGGACTTTCGGCGCAGACGGTTTCCGTCATCATGCGCGAGCTGGAGGAAGAAAGCCTCCTGCTGCGTCAGGCGCCGTTGCGCGGCAAGATCGGCCAGCCTTCCATCCCGATGGCGCTCAATCCCGAAGGCGCTTTCTTCATCGGCCTGAAGATCGGCCGCCGCAGCGCTGAACTGGTGTTGATCGACTTCCTTGGCAATGTCCGTTCGATGCTACAGCATTCCTAGCGCTACCCGGCGCCGCGCGAGACGGTGGACTTCGTCAGCAACGGCATGCGGCAGATGCGCGGCGAGCTGACGCCCGCGCAAGACAAGCGCATCGCCGGGCTGGGCATCGCCATGCCGTTCGAATTGTGGAACTGGGCCGATACCGCCGGCGCCCCGCGCGACGTGATGGACGAATGGCGTCACCGCGACATCAGGGCCGACATCCAGGCGCAATGCGATTTTCCGGTCTATTTGCAGAACGACGCCACGTCGGCCTGCGGCGCCGAACTCGTCTTCGGGCAGGCGGGCGCTGCGCGTGACTTCGTCTATTTCTATATCGGCGCCTTTGCCGGTGGCGGCATTGTGCTGAACGGCCGGCTTTTCGGCGGCCCGACCGGCAATGCCGGAGCGCTCGGCTCCATGCCCGTGCCCGGGCCGGACGGCAAGCCGACCCAACTGATCGATGTCGCTTCCATCGCCATGCTCGAAAAGGCGCTCAATGCGCGCGGCATCGAGGCCTCGCATCTGTGGACCTCGCCGGACGACTGGGGCGAGATCGGACCCGAACTCGACGGCTGGATCGCCAGCGCCTCAAGGGCGCTCGCTTACGCCATCGTCGCCGCATCCTCGATCATCGATTTCGAAGCGGCGGTGATCGACGGCTGGATGCCGAAGGCGGTGCGCCGCCAGCTGGTCGACGCCATCATTGCGGCAATCGCCACGATCGACGGCGAAGGCTTGAAGCTGCCCGCCATTCGCGAGGGAACCGTCGGTATCCATGCCCGGGCGCTCGGCGGCGCCAGCCTGCCACTTTCCGAACGCTTCCTGATCGGCTCGACGACGATTTCCAGGAGCGCCTGATGCTGATCGGAATCCCGGCGCTGCTCGGTCCGGAGCTTCTGGCGATCCTGCGCGGCATGGGCCATGGCGACGAAATCGCCCTTGTCGACGGAAACTATCCGGCGGAACAGCAGGCAACCCGACTGGTACGCGCCGATGGCCACCCTCTTATCCCGGTACTCGATGCGATATTGAGTGTCCTGCCTGTCGATGACGCCGTGCCGGAGGCGCTGTTTCGCGCCTCGGTCCGAGGCGATCCCTCGCTTGCCGATCCTGTCCATCATGAGATCGAAGCGATCTGCGCCAAACGGGCGCCAGGCCGCAAGGTGGTTGCGCTGGCCGGCGCCGACTTCTATGCACGGGTCAAATCGGCGCATGCCATCGTCGCGACAAGCGAGCCGCGGCTCTACGCCAACATCATCATACGCAAGGGCGTGATCTATCCGCCGGAGACCAAGAAGCCATGATCCTCTGCTGCGGCGAAGCCCTGATCGACATGCTGCCGCGCACGACGACAGCGGGCGAGCCGGCCTTTGCGCCTTATGTCGGCGGCGCCGTATTCAACACGGCAATCGCACTTGGCCGGCTCGGCGCGCCGGCCGGCTTCTTTTCCGGCCTGTCGTCGGATCTGTTCGGCGGCCAATTCCGGGATGCGCTTGGGGCGAGCAAGGTCAGTTCCACCTATGCACACACCTCGCCACGGCCAACCACGCTGGCCTTCGTCAAGCTCACCAACGGCCAGGCGACGTACACTTTCTATGACGAGAACACCGCCGGACGCATGCTGACGATCGACGATTTGCCGCAGCTCGGCAACGAGATCGAAGCCATGCTGTTCGGCGCCATCAGCCTGATTTCCGAGCCGGCCGGCAGTGCCTATGAAGAGTTCATGCGGCGCGAGCATGAAAGCCGCGTCATGATGCTCGACCCCAACATCCGGCCGAACTTCATCCCGGACAAGCCCAAGCACCTCAAGCGCATTCGCACCATGATGGCGATGGCCGACATCGTGAAACTGTCGGACGAAGACCTGAACTGGTTCGGCGAAGCCGGCTCGCATGAGGATGTCATCCGCAACTGGCTGGACCGCGGCCCGAAGCTGATCGTCGTCACCCATGGCGGCGAAGGCGCGATCGGCTACAGCAAGGAGCACGCCGTCACGGTGATGCCCGAAAGGGTCGAGGTGGCGGACACGGTCGGCGCCGGCGACACGTTCAACGCCGGCATCCTCGCCTCGCTGCACGAGCAAGGCCTGCTGACGAAGGCGGCGATTTCCGGACTGTCGGAAGACGCCATCCATAAGGCGCTGGCGCTCGGCGCGAAGGCGGCGGCAGTGACCGTGTCGCGGGCCGGCGCCAATCCACCCTGGCGACATGAAATCGCCTGAGCAACGCTCAACATAAGTTGAGCCCAATCGATCACTTTATGTTTCGCAGGGGCTCTTTCCAAGGCTATAAGGGCGGGATGGCGCCCGACGAAGCCCGGATTTCCGGCATCTGACTGACATTCGCCGGGAAAACTGGTAACGGACTGCGACACTTCCGCAATTTAGGGCTCCGCCTGCCCGGCTTTCTCGGCAAGCGCAACTCTGGTACCAGCGGCCGATTATCTGGCTAACCCATTTTGAGGCCGACATGCAGTTCATCGATCTTGGCGCGCAGCGCGAACGAATCCGCGACCGGCTGAAGGCCGCGATCGACCGTGTCGTTGACGAGGGCCGCTATATTCTTGGCCCGCAAGTCACCGAATTCGAGAACAAGCTTGCCGCCTATATCGGTACCAAGCATGTCGTGGCCTGCGCCAACGGCACCGACGCGCTGCTGTTGCCGCTGTTTGCAGCCGGCGTCGGCCCGGGTGACGCGGTGTTCGTGCCGAGCTTCACGTTCGCCGCCACCGCCGAAGTGGTGGCGCTGGCCAAGGCCGCGCCGGTGTTCGTCGATGTCGACCCGCACAGCTACAACATCGACATTGCCAGCCTCGAAGCGGCCATTGCCATGATCAAGAAGGAAGGAAGGCTGAAGCCGAAGGCAATCATTCCCGTCGATCTGTTTGGCCTTGCCGCCGATTACGAGGCGATCATGGCGATCGCCAACCGCGAAGGCCTGATGGTGATCGAGGATGCCGCCCAGTCGATGGGCGGTTCGCTCGACGGCAAGATGTGCGGCTCCTTCGGTGCGGTCGGCTCGACCAGCTTCTATCCGGCAAAACCGCTTGGCTGCTACGGCGACGGCGGCGCGATGTTCACCAATGACGATGCGCTGGCCGAACAGCTTCGCTCGTTCGCCTTTCATGGCAAGGGCGAGACGCAGTACGACAATGTCCGCGTCGGAATCAATTCGCGGCTCGACACGATACAGGCGGCGATCCTCATCGAGAAGCTGGCCATTCTCGAAGACGAGATGGTCGCCCGGCAGGTCGTGGCACAGCGCTATGCCGATGGGCTTGGCGACGTCGTTACCGCCGCCCGCAATCTGGACGGCAGCCGTTCGGCCTGGGCGCAATACGCCATCGAGACGCCGAAGCGCGACGGGCTGAGGGCGCATCTCGGCGAAAAGGGCATTCCGTCTGTCATCTACTATGTGAAGCCGCTGCATGCCCAGGTCGCTTATCGCGATTATCCGCGCACGCCGACCGGCCTTGCCGTTTCGGAAGACCTGCCGAAGCGGATCCTGTGCCTGCCGATGCACCCTTATCTCAGCGAAGCCGACCAGGACCGCATCATCGAGACGATCCGCAACTATATAGGCTCGAATTCGGCGCAGGCAGCGGCCGAGTAAGCTACCGGTCCTTCTCAGGCGGGG
>NZ_RZRW01000325.1:0-6673 GCF_003998745.1 Mesorhizobium sp. M7A.F.Ca.US.014.04.1.1
TGTTGCCGCAGCGGCGATAGCCGCCTCGCTTCGCAAGACCGGACAATGGGATGCGAGCGGCCTCGCCTATGCCGCGGTTTCAGGCCTGTCGCTCGCCTTGCTGCGCGATGGCGATCGTTCGGGCCTCATTGCCATCCTGTTCCTGTTTGCGGTCGTCTGGGCCACCGATATCCTTGCCTATTTCGTTGGCCGTGCCGTTGGGGGGCCGAAACTGGCGCCCTCTATCTCGCCCGGCAAGACGCGCAGCGGCGCGCTCGGCGGTGCGCTCGGCGGCGTCGTCGCCGGGCTGGTCCTCGCCGTAGCTGCCGGTGTCGGCAATCTGGCATTGCTCGGCCTGGTGGCGCTCGTGCTGTCGATTGTCTCGCAGGCAGGCGACCTGTTTGAATCCTGGGTCAAGCGCCGCCATGGCCGCAAGGACTCAGGCGCGCTCATCCCGGGCCATGGCGGCGTCATGGATCGTGTCGATGGGCTTGTCGCAGCCGCATTCGCCCTATACGTCATCGGCTGGATTTCGGCGAACGCCGATCATCCGGCGCAGGGTCTGTTTCCCGTTTGAGTGGTGTCATTTCAGGTCCTTTGCGCGATGCGCCTTGGATTCGCCCGGATTGGTGTCACAGTCACGGCGCAGTCTGCGCCGTGGAAGAATTTGAGGGTTTGTCTTGAACGAGATTCTTCACGCGCTTTTCAGCACACAAGGCTTTGTCCTCGGCACGCTGGTGCCATTCCTCTTCGTGCTGACCGTGGTCGTGTTCGTCCACGAAATGGGCCATTACCTTGTCGGGCGCTGGTGCGGCATCGGCGTCAGGGCCTTCTCGATCGGCTTCGGCCCGGAACTCTTCGGCTTCAACGACAGCCACGGCACGCGCTGGAAACTGTGTGCGATACCGCTTGGCGGCTATGTCAAATTCGTCGGCGACATGAACGCCACATCGAGCCAGCCCACGTCGGAAGAAATTGAAACGCTGACCGAGGAAGAGCGCAAGGTCGCCTTCCACACGCAGCCGATCTGGAAGCGCGCGGCAACGGTGGTGGCCGGGCCGCTGTTCAATTTCCTGCTGACGATCGTCGTCTTTTCCGTGCTGTTCACCGCCTATGGCCGTTATGTCGCCGAGCCCATGGTGGCCGAGGTGACCGCCGACAGCCCGGCGGCGAAGGCCGGCATCCTTCCCGGCGACCGATTCGTCAGCGTCGACGGCAACAAGGTCGAAACCTTTGGCGACGTCCAACGCCTGGTCTCGGGCCGTGCGGACGACGCAATCACTTTCGTCATGCTGCGCGACGGCCGGGAGGTCACTGTGACCGCGGCACCGCGGCTGATGGAACAGGAAGACGCGCTCGGCAACAAGGTCAAGGTCGCTGTAATCGGTGTCGTCAACAACAAGGAACTCGGCCAGCCACGGCTCATCACCTACACGCCTGTTGGAGCTGTCGCGGCGGCGGTCGAGGAAACCGGTCACGTCATCCAGCGCACCGGCCAGTTCCTGCAGCGCTTTGTTGTCGGGCGCGAAGACAAATGTCAGTTGGGCGGTCCGGTGAAGATCGCCGACATGGCGGGCAGGGCTGCGAAACTTGGATTCGAATGGCTCGTGCAACTGGTTGCACTGCTATCCGTTGGCATCGGAATTCTGAACCTTTTGCCGATTCCCCCTCTCGACGGCGGTCACCTCTTGTTCTACGGGGTGGAGGCTGTCATTCGCCGTCCGGTGTCGGAACGGATGATGGAAATGGCCTATCGGGCCGGGTTGCTTCTGGTGCTGTGCTTCATGGGGTTCGTTTTTTGGAACGATCTGTTTGGGTGCTGAAATCATGAAGAAATTTGGCTTCTGCATGGACGATGTTGAGACGCCGTTTACCATGCAAGGGGATATGAGTGACGCGAAAGCCACGCCGCAGGGTTAAGTAAATACAAATTAACCAGAAGCCTTGCGTGTAGGGAAAATCCGGTTAATACGGTAGGGGAAATTACCGCACGTCCGGTTTTCTCGCCGTGGGGACTACGAGAAAAGGTTATTAAGCCCGATGAAGGCAGCATCCAAGTTTCTAAGCGCCGCGTCCGCGGTGACCCTGTCCGCGGCCATGGTCGTGCCAGGCGCGCTCGCAGTGCAGTTCGTTGCCACATCGGCGGCTGAAGCCGCTGTCGTCAGCAGAGTCGAAGTAAGCGGCAACCAGCGTATCGACGCTGAGACCATCCGCAATTACATCACCATCAAGCCGGGCAAGGCTTTCTCCAGTTCCGATATCGACGGTGCGGTCAAGGCACTGTTTGGCACCGGCCTGTTTTCGGATGTGCAGATCAACCAGGTCGGCTCGACGCTGGTGGTCAAGGTTGCCGAGTATCAGGTTGTCAACCAGGTGCTGTTCCAGAACAACAAGAAACTCAAGGACAATGCGCTCGCGGCGGCGGTGCAGCTGAAGCCACGCGGAACGTTCTCGCAGGCGACGCTCGATGCCGACGTGGAGTCGGTCAAGGCTGCCTACAGGCGCATTGGTCGCGACGACGTGACCGTGACCACGCAGGTCATGCAGCTTGGCGACAATCGCGTGAATGTGGTCTTCAACATTGCCGAAGGCGATCGCACGCAGATCGCGGCGATCAATTTCGTCGGCAACAGCGCCTATTCCAGCCGCCGCCTGTCGGATATCATCAACACCAAGCGTTCGTCCTGGGTTTCCTTCATCCTGCGCGACGACGTCTACGACGATGACAAGCTGCGCGCGGACCAGGAGCTGCTGCGCCGCTTCTACTACAATCACGGCTATGCCGACTTCCAGGTCGTGTCCGCCGTCGGCGAGCTCGACAGCGCGACGAACAAGTACACGGTCACCATCACCGTCCAGGAAGGCGACCGCTACACGTTCGGCGATGTCAGCGTCGAGAGCACGATCCCTGAAGTCGACGGCAAGTCGCTGGAATCGGTGATCGAGACGCACAAGGGTGACGTCTACAACGCCAAGAACGTCGAGGATTCCATCATCGCGCTGACCGAGAAGGTGGCCGGTTCCGGCTATGCCTTCGCGCAGGTCACGCCGCGCGGCGACCGCAATTTCGAGAACCACACCATTTCGGTCGTCTACACGATCGACCAGGGCACCAAGGCCTATATCGAGCGCATCGAGATCCGCGGCAACGATCGCACGCGTGACTATGTCATTCGCCGGGAGTTCGACGTCAGCGAAGGCGACGCCTTCAACCAGGTGCTCATCCAGCGCGCGAAGAAGCGCCTGGAAAACTTGAACTACTTTGAGAAAGTCGACATCTCGACCGTGCCTGGCTCGCAGCCCGACCAGGTCGTTCTGGTGGTCGACGTGGTTGAGAAATCGACCGGTGAGTTCTCGGTGGGCGCTGGTTATTCGACCGGTGGCGACACGGCCGGTCCGTCGGTCGAAGGCTCGGTGACCGAGCGCAACTTCCTCGGTCGCGGTCAGTTCATCAAGCTGTCTGCGGGCGGCGGCAAGAATTCACGCGACTACAGCCTGTCCTTCACCGAGCCTTATTTCCTCGGACGGCGCATCGCCGCCGGTTTCGACATCTATAAGTCGACGCGGGAATACAACAACAACTATGACAGCGATACCACGGGCGCGACGATCCGTTTCGGCCTGCCGATCACCGACAGCATCACGACCCAGTTGGCGTACAACATATCGCAGGAAAAATATAAAGTTGACGATGGTTGCTTGACCGATGGGGTTTATATTCCTGGCAGCCCTTGCAATATCTCAACTGCAATCCTTGATGGCATCGATCAGAGCCCTTGGATCAAGTCGTCGGTCAGTCTCGGGCTGGTCTACAACACCATCGACGACATGAAGAACCCGCATGAGGGTATCTATGCCAACACAACCGTCGAAGTGGCCGGTCTTGGCGGCGATGCCAAGTTCGTGAAGATCACGGGACGCGGCAGCGTCTATCAGACGTTGTCCGAGTCGCTTGATCTTGTCGGCCTTATTTCGGGCGGCGCCGGCCATGTCGAGGGTTATGGCAGTGACGGCCTGCGTATCTTCGATCAGTTCCAGAGCACGGACCGCATGATCCGTGGCTTCGCCTATGGCGGTATCGGGCCTGTGGATCCTCTCACGGGTGACCATCTCGGCGGTACGACCTACTTCAATGCTTCTGCTGAAGCCCAGTTCCCGCTGCCAGTCGTTCCGGAAAGCTTCGGCCTTCGCGGAGCTGTGTTTGCTGACGCGGCGACTCTCTATGGCAGCAAGGTTACGAGCGTTGCTCAGGAGTCAACGGACATGCAGCTGCGTGCCTCTGTCGGCGTTGGTCTGATGTGGGCGTCGCCGTTCGGTCCGATTCGTATCGACTATGCGATCCCGGTCAAGAAGGAAGCGCGCGACGACGTGCAGGAATTCAACTTCGGCATATCGACCCGCTTCTGATCGGCGGCCAACGATGCTCCCGGGTCTTCAGGGTCCGGGAGAAATGTTCCGACCTAGCTGGATATAGCTTCTGGAATGACCGATCCGGTGTTCTTCGCGCCATCACGCCGGTATACGGCGGGCGAAGTCGCGAATCTGACCGGCTCGGTGCTTGTCGATTCCGGCCACTCCAATATTTTGATCGAAGCACTCGCGCCGGCCAGCGAGGGCGGCGAGAACGCGCTCGTCTTTGTCGACGGCAAGCGTAATTCCGCGCTGATGCCGTCGCTGCGGGCTGCCGCGGTGCTGTGCCCGGCGGAATTTGCCGGCAAGGCGCCGGCAAGCGTTGCCGTTCTCATTCATCCGCGTCCACAACAGGCCTTCGCGCTGATCGGGCGTCTGCTGTTTCCGAGGGCGGCGACACCAGGGCCAATGACCAGCGAAACCGGCGTCTCGCCGCACGCTCACGTCGATGCGACCGCCCATGTCGAAGCCGGTGCCGTCATCGAGGCCGGCGCGGTTGTCGGGCCAGGTGCTTCGATCGGCAGCGGCACCGTCATCGCCCCAAATGCGGTCATCGGACAATCCTGCCAGATCGGCCGCGACGGCTATGTCGGTCCGGGCGCCAGCATCCAGTATGCCTTGATCGGCAATCGCGTCATCATTCATGGCGGCGCCAGGATAGGCCAGGATGGTTTTGGCTTCGTCGGCGGGGCCAAGGGTCCTGAGCGCGTGCCGCAGATCGGCCGTGTCGTTATCCAGGACGACGTCGAGATCGGCTCCAACACCACCGTCGATCGCGGCGCCATGTCCGATACGATCATCGGCCAGGGCACCAAGATCGACAATCTCGTGCAGATCGCCCATAACGTCCGCATCGGCCGCAATTGCATAATAGCCGGGCTTTCGGGTATTTCGGGTTCTGTGGTCGTAGGTGACAATGTCACCATGGGCGGCGGCGTCGGGCTTGCGGATCACCTGACCATTGGGACAGGGGCCAAGCTTGCCGCCAGAAGTGGATTTATGAGCAATGTCCCTGCAGGCGAGATCTGGGGCGGCTATCCGGCACAGCCAATGGCGGAAGCCATGCGGGAGATAGCCATGCTGCGCAAGCTCGCCAGGACCCGCAAACAGGGCGAGGGAGGCAATGGCTGACATGATCGCGTCGACGACGCTGGAGGCGGTCGACATTATGGGGCTGATGAAGCTCCTGCCGCACCGCTATCCGTTCCTGATGATCGATCGTATCGTCGACATCGATGGCGACGAATCCGCTGTTGGCATCAAGAACGTGACCATAAACGAGCCGCATTTTCAGGGCCATTTCCCTGAGCAGCCGGTCATGCCGGGTGTGCTCATCGTCGAGGCGATGGCGCAGACGGCCGGCGCCATCTGTATCCGCAGCCTGGGTACCGAAAAGCCGTCGCTGGTCTATTTCCTGACCATCGACAACGCCAAATTCCGCAAACCGGTGGTTCCCGGCGACCAGTTGAAGATCTATGTCAAGAAAATCAAGAAACGCGGCAACCTGCTCAAATTCGCTTGTGAAGCCATGGTCGACGGCGCCAAGGCGGCCGAGGCCGAGATTTCAGCCATGATGGTCACCAGCGACTGACGATCGAGTGCTTATGAAAATCAAGACATCCATTCATGCTTCCTCCATTGTCGAGGAAGGCGCCCAAATCGGCCAAGGTGTGCGCATCGGGCCGTTCTGCCATGTCGCTGCCGATGTGGTGATCGGCGACGACGTCGAACTGGTCAGTCATGTCTCGGTGATGGGCGCGACGTCGATCGGCGCCTCGACCAAGGTCTATCCGATGGCGACATTGGGCGCACCGCCGCAGAACACCAAGCACAAGGGCGGCCGAACCACCTTGGTCATCGGCAGGAACTGCACGATCCGCGAAGGCGTGACCATGCATCTCGGCACCGATTCCAGCCGCGGCGAGACGACGGTCGGCGACAATGGCAATTTCCTTGCCTACGCCCATATCGCCCATGATTGCGTCGTCGGCAACAATGCGACGTTCGACAATGGCGCAACGCTGGGCGGCCACTGCGAGGTCGGCAACAATGTCTATATCGGCGGACTGACCGCAGTGCATCAGTTTGTCCGCATCGGCGACAACGCCTTTCTCGGCGGCTGCTCCGCGATCGTCGGCGATGTCATCCCCTTTGCCATAGCGGTCGGCAACCGCGCCAGCCTACGCGGCCTCAACATCATCGGCCTCAAGCGCTCCGGCCTGCCAAGGTCCGAAATCCTTGTGCTGCGCAAGGCTTACAGGATGATCTTCGATCGTTCCCGCTC
>NZ_RZRW01000326.1:0-6663 GCF_003998745.1 Mesorhizobium sp. M7A.F.Ca.US.014.04.1.1
CGCCACCGATGGCGAGCGTCATGCCGTCCTGCATCTGCTCGCCGAGATAGGCCGCGACGGCATGGCCGATGGCTTTCTCCAGATGGTCATGCGCCGAAGGCGTCGGGATGACGACGGCGGCATTCAGACCCCAGCGCTTTTCCAGTCCCCGCTCGAGCGCCACCTGCCCGGCGGTCGGCGCGTTGATCATGGTGACGACAATGCCCTCGGCGGTGCAGGAGGCCAGCGTACGCATGACCTTCACCCTGGAGACATCGAGCTTTTCGGCAATCTGTTCCTGGGTGAAACCTTCGACATAGTAGAGCCATGCCGTCTTGACGGTAAGGTCCGACGAGACCATCGGCAGGCGAGCCTGTCTGGGTTTTTCTGTGGTCATCGGTTCCTGTCCCTCATGAGCCGTGGCCTGACCGGTGCTCATCAAGGAAATACCGGCCGGATGTCAACTGATGCCGGATCTGCGGCGTGTCGATTGTCGCACATTTCTGTTCATTTGTAATTGACATCGTACATATGAACATATTTTGTGGGTTTCACGCGCTGTGTCATCCACCAGTCATATGCGCCGTGCAGGGAGGAAGAGACGGGGAGCCGGCCAGAGCCGGACCGGTCATGCACAGAAAGACAGGAGGTCTCATTGAAGACGCACTTCATCAAGCTGCTGGCCAGCCAGCTGGCGCTCGCGGCAACTTTGTTTGCCGGCGTGGCAAACGCCGAAATACTGACGCTCTACACGTCCCAGCCGGAAGCCGACGCGGCCAAGACCGTGGATGCCTTCAAGAAGGCGCAGCCGGGTATCGATGTGAATATCTATCGCTCCGGAACGAGCGACATCCTCACCAAGATGGCGGCCGAGTTTGCCGCCGGCAGCCCGCAGCCCGACGTGCTTCTGATCGCCGATGCGGTCTCGATGGAGCTGTTGAAGAAGGACGACCGGCTACTGCCCTATCCCGAGGCAAAGCTCGATGGCATCGAGGCGGATGCCTATGACGCCGACAAGACCTATTTCGGCAGCAAGCTGATCACCACCGGCATCGTTTACAACACCGCCGCGGCCGAGAAGCCGCAGCATTGGGCCGATCTTGCCAAGCCCGCCTATGCCGATGGCCTGGTCATGCCGAGCCCGCTCTATTCGGGTGCCGCCGCCTACCTGCTTTCGGGCTTCGTCGGCGACGCCAATTATGGCTGGGATTTCTTCCAGAAGCTGAAGACCAACAACACCGTCAGCGTGCGCGGCAATGGTGCGGTGCTGAAGGCGGTGGCATCGGGCGAAAAGCCCTATGGCATCCTGGTCGACTTCATGGCGATGAACGCCAAGAAGAAGGGTTCCCCGGTCGAGTTCGTGTTCCCCTCGGAAGGTGTGCCGGCAGTGACCGAACCGGTCGCCATCATGAAGACCGCCAGGAATGTCGACGGCGCCAAGAAGTTCGTCGACTTCATTCTTTCCGATGACGGCCAGAAGCTTGCGCTTTCGATGGGCTATCTGCCGGCGCGCGCCTCGGTCGGCCGCCCCGAATGGCTGCCGGAAGGCGTCAAGGTCAAGGTGATGCCGTTCGACACCAAGGCAATCGTCGCCAAAACCGACGCCGACAAGGCGAAGTTCTCGGAATTGTTCGGGGGCTGAGCCGGCAATCCAGTCAGGGGTGCCGTCCCAGCGGTATCCCTGACGGGCAAAACCCCGATCGCATCGGCTGATCGACCCCAGGAAACGCAATCATGTCAACACGGATCAGGGAAAGCCGGGGCCAGGAAATGGTCCTGACGGCGGCGGTAGCCATCGTCATCGTCCTGCTTTCCCTGCTGCCGATGCTGCGCCTGATCAAGGAGATCGTGGCGCCCGGCGGCACGCTGTCGACCGTCGCGATAAAGGCGGGGCTCGCCAGTCCGGCGACCTGGATCGCCACCTGGCACACACTGGTCGTCGGTATCGGCGGCACCCTGCTTGCGGTGCTGTCTGGAACGCTGGTGGCCGTCCTCGTCACTCTGACCGATATCCGCGCTCGCAGCGCCATGGTGCTCTGTTACGTCATGCCCTTGATGATCGCGCCGCAGGTGACGGCGCTGGCCTGGCTGCAATTGTTCGGCCCGGCAAGCCCGTTCCTCAAGCTGTTCGGGGCGGCACCGCCGCTCGGTACCAGGAACCCGCTCTATTCGACATCGGGCATCATCCTGCTGCTCGGCGTGCAGTATGGCCCGCTGGTTTTCCTGTTGGTGCGCGCCGGGCTGCGCAAGCTGCCGCGCGAGCTGGTCGAAGCCGCGCGGGCGGGCGGTGCCGGCTGGTTCACCGTGCTGGTCACCATCGTGCTGCCCTTGATGACGCCGTCGATCATGGCGGCCGCTGCCCTTGCCTTCGTCTCATGCGTCGGCAATTTCGGCATTCCGGCCTTTCTCGGCATTCCCGCCAACTATCTCGTGCTGCCGACGCTGATCTATCAGAAGCTGGCCGGCGGCGGCCCCGCCGTGCTCGGCGAAACCGCATTCCTATCGGTGCTGATCGGCATCATCGCCATGGCGGGTATCCTTGCCCAGGAGATCATGAGCCGCCGCCGCGACTATCGCATCAGCTCCACGTCGCTTTCGGCCGAACCCTATGAACTCGGTCGCTGGCGGCCTACGGTCCAGGCCGGCATGTGGCTGCTGATCATCGTGGTGCTGTTCCTGCCGCTGTTCGGGCTGGTTCTGACATCGCTGGTGCCGGGCTACGGCATCGCGCTCACCGCCAAGACGGCAACGCTCGACAATTATCGCTTCGTGCTGTTCGAGCATGACGCGGCCAGCCGCGCCTTCTTCAACAGCTTCTGGCTGTCGATCGCGGCGGCCTTCTTCGCGGTCCTGGTCGCAGTGCCGATCGGCTATCTGATCGCATGGGGCAAGCAGCGCTGGGTGCGGCTGCTCAATCTGTCGGTCGAGCTGCCCTATGCTTTGCCCGGCGTGGTGCTGGCGATCGCCTCGCTGCTCATGTTCCTGCGGCCGATCCCGCTCACCGGCATCCAGCTCTACAACACCGTCTGGATCATCCTCTACGCCTATCTCGCCCGTTTCCTGGTGCTGGCGCTGCGGCCGACCATCAGCGGCTATCACCAGATCGACCGGGCGCTGGAGGAGGCGGCGCAAGTAGCGGGCGCCGGGCTGTTCACGCGCATGCGCACGATCATCTTTCCCCTGGTGGCACCGGCGGCGATCGCCGGCGGACTACTGATCTTCATGACGGCGCTCAGCGAACTTACCGTCTCGGCGCTGCTGTGGTCGTCCGGGTCGGAGACGATCGGTGTCGTGATGTTTTCCTTCGAGCAGGGCGGCGATTCCAACTATGCGGCGGCGATGTCCGTCATCACTGTGGCGGTCACTTTCCTGTTGATGCTGGTGACCAATCTGCTTGCCCCCTACCTTCCGACCGGAGTGCTGCCATGGCGCGATTGAGCCTGGACAATGTGACCAAGAGCTTCGCCAATTTCGATGCCGTCAAGGACGTATCGATCGATGTCGGCGACGGCGAGTTCCTGGCAGTGCTCGGGCCGTCCGGCTGCGGCAAGACCACGCTGCTGCGGCTCGTTGCCGGATTCGAGAAGGTGACGTCAGGCGAGATCCGTATCGGCAGCGAGGTCGTGTCGGGCAAGGGCGGCAGCGTCGCGCCGGAAAAGCGGCGCGTCGGCATCGTCTTCCAGAACTACGCGCTGTGGCCGCACATGACGGTCGCCGAAAACATCGGCTATTCGCTGAAGGTGGCGCAGCTCGACAAGGCCGTCGCGCGCCAGAAGGTTGAAGACGCACTCGCCCTGGTCAATCTGCAAGGGCTGGGCGAGCGTCGGCCGGCCAATCTGTCCGGCGGCCAACGCCAGCGCGTGGCATTGGCGCGCTGCCTTGTCGCCGCGCCCTCGTTGGTTCTGTTCGACGAGCCGCTGGCCAATCTCGACGTGCATCTGAGGGCTTCGATGGAGGACGAGTTCGCGTCCTTCCACAAGCGCACGGGCACGACGATCGTCTACATCACCCATGACCAGGCCGAGGCGATGGCGCTGGCCGATCGGATCGCGGTGATGGATGGCGGGCGTCTTGCCCAGCTGGCGACGCCACGCGAACTCTATCATGAGCCGGCAAATGAAATGGTGGCTTCCTTCATTTCGCAGGGCATTTTGCTGCCTGCGGATGTGTTGAGCGCGGAAGAAAGAGGGCACTGCAAGGTCCGCGTTCTCGGCGCGGAACTGGTTGTCCGCTGCCGGCCAGGCGAGCGGCCGCGAACCGGGGCAAAGGTCTGCTGCCGGTCGGCCGATCTCGACGTGTCGCCGGACGGTCCCGGCTTCGATGGTCTGGTCAAGCGGGTGATCTACCAGGGTGGCTCGGCGCGCATCGAATTCACGCCTTCGACCAATCCCGACCTCACCTTGCATTTCGAACAGCCCGATCCAGTCGCGCTGGAGAGCGGAGCCCAGGCACGCCTGCGGATACGCTCCGGCTGGCTGATCCCGGCGGCGGGGGCGGCATCGTGATGATGCTCGACCTGCTCGGCGGCTTTGGCGAAAAGGGCCGCACCAGCCTTGCTGTCTGCAGCGGCAAGGATCGCATCCTGCTCGACGTCGGCATCAAGGTCGGCGCCTCGGGGGCGGACTACTATCCGGCGCTGAACGGCTCGGTCGCCGACATCGATGCGCTGTTCGTCTCGCATGCGCATGAGGATCATATCGGCGCGCTGAGCTGGCTGCTGTCGCGCGGTTATGCCGGTCCGATCTTCATGACCGCCGAGACCCGCGACGAGGCGCCTGCCACGCTCGCCGGCTATGCTGAGCCCGAGGATTTCAGGCGGTTCCCTTTTCCCGAAGATCGCCTCGAATTGTTCGAACCCGGCGACACGTTGAACAGCGGCAATTTCACGATCCGGACGGGACGCTCCGGGCATGTCGTGGGCGGCGTCTGGTTTGCCGTGGACGATGGCGAGAGCCGCGTCGCCTATTCCGCCGATGTGGTGCCGGACAGCAATGTCTTCGTCATGGACACGATCCCGCACTGCGACCTGCTTGTCCTCGATGCTTCCTACGGCGCCGATCCGGTGCCGGGGGCGGCGCGTGCGCGCGAAATCTCGCAATGGGTTGCGAGGCATTCGGGCGGGTGTCTTTTGCCGACGCCGCTCTCGGGTCGGTCGCTGGAGCTGATCGCGGCCTTGCCAGGGCCGTTCGCCATCCATGCCGGCATGCGCTCGTCCCTGGAAGCGCAGATCGGCGCCACGGCAGCCCTGTTGCCGGGCGTTTCAACGTTGCTGCGCCGCCGCCTGCAAGACGCAGCCGACTGGACCGATGCCGATCCCCTGCCGTCCATGCCGCTGCTGGCGGATGACGGCATGGGTGAAGCCGGCCCATCGTCGCGCCTCTTGCCGCGTGCCGACCATTCCGGTTTTCCGGTGCTGCTTACCGGGCATCTGCCGTCAGGTTCGCCGGGCGATGTGTTGCACAAGGCCGGTCGGGCGGACTGGGTACGCATGCCGACCCATCCGACGCTGTCGGGCAATGTCGATATCTGGGAGAAGGCCGGCCGTCCCGCGGCACTCGGCCATTCCTGCACGCCGGATCTTCTCGGCGACCTGCAATCCCACATCCCCTCGCTGCGCACGCAATGCCGCACCGGCCAGCGCATAGTGGTGTCGGAGGCAAGAAAACGATGAGAATTCTGATCTGCAACGATGACGGCATCGAAGCGCCGGGGCTTGCCCGTCTGGTCGCGGCCGCCAGCGCGTTGAGCGGCGATGTCTGGGTGGTCGCGCCCGACGGCAAGCGCACCGCCGCCGGCTCGTCATTGACGATTGCCAGGCCGTTGACCATGCGGCGCCTCAAACCGAACTGGTACGCCTGTTCCGGCACCCCGGCCGATTGCGTGGTAAGCGCCATGACCTGGTTGTTCGCCGATACGAAGAAGCCAGATCTGGTGCTGTCGGGTGTCAACGATGGCCGCAACGTTGCCGAGGACCTTGCCTATTCCGGCACGCTCGGCATTGCGCGGGAGGCCACTTTCTGGGGCGTTCCGGCCATTGGCTTCTCACGCGTGAAAAATCCTGATTTCACCGATGGCGACGACCAATGGCTTGGCGCGCTGATCGTGTCCCTGTGGCAATCGCGCGCCGACTGGGCCGCTGAGGGTCATTGGCTGAGCATCAACCTGCCGACCTCGCTGCCGGCCGAAATCCGCCAGCCGCGCATCGGTCGCGACAAGATCGCCCGCAAGGCCGAGATCGTGGAGAGCGACGGCGACCGCACGGTCATCACCGTGCCGCGCGGGCGGGCTCACGACAGCCAGCCGGGCGACGAGAACGACGCGATCGATGCCGGCTTCATCAGCATCAACCGGCTGAACTGGCTTGGCGAGACGCGGCTGGACGAACGGTTTCTGGACGGGATCCCGCGCCAGCGGCAAACTGGCTGACCTGAGGTCTGCGCGTCGTCATCCGATCACCAACCTGTCAGCGGTTAAATCAAGCCAATCCACTACCTATGCTTGAAGCCGCCGCTATTTCATTCCACATCGGTGCGGATGAAGGGCGAAACAGGAGAACGGCGGCGGCATTTGCTGTGGGCTTTGCCCGCATCGCTGATCCTGCATGCGCTCATCGTGGCGTTTCTGATCTATGGCCTGCCGAGACCCGAGCAGCAGCCGGTGCAGCAGGAACAGCGCGTCAATCTC
>NZ_RZRW01000327.1:0-6635 GCF_003998745.1 Mesorhizobium sp. M7A.F.Ca.US.014.04.1.1
CGCCCGCCGCTTTTACGCTTACTTCAGTTCGACCTTGGCGCCGGCTGCTTCCAGCTGGGCCTTGAACTTGTCAGCGTCGGCCTTGGAAACGGCTTCCTTGACCGGCTTCGGAGCCGCTTCAACCAGATCCTTGGCTTCCTTGAGGCCAAGACCGGTGATGGCGCGGACTTCCTTGATGACGTTGATCTTCTGAGCGCCTGCGTCGGTGAGGACGACGTCAAATTCCGTCTTTTCCTCGGCCGGAGCAGCAGCGGCCGCAGCGCCGCCAGCAGCGGCAACCGCCACCGGAGCAGCAGCCGAAACGCCCCACTTTTCTTCCAGAAGCTTCGACAGCTCGGCCGCCTCGAGGACGGTCAGCTTCGAAAGGTCGTCTACGATCTTTGCGAGATCAGCCATTGTTGTGTTCCTTCATAAGGTTCGAACGTGTGTTTGTGATAGCGAGGAACGGCCTCATGCCGCCTCGTCCTTCCGGGCGTAAGCGCCGATGACGCGCGCGACCGAGGCCGCTGGCGCATTGACGATCTGGGCGATCCGGGTTGCCGGCGTGGCGATCATGCCAACCAGCCTGGCGCGCAGCTCATCGAGCGACGGAAGTGTGGCGAGTGCCTTCACACCGTCGGCATTGAGCGAGGTGGTGCCCATTGCGCCGCCGAGAATGACGAGCTTGTCATTTCCCTTGGCGAAATCGGACGCGACCTTCGGCGCCGCAATCGGATCCTCCGAATAAGCAATCAGCGTCTGTCCCTTGAACAGCTCGATGATCGATGCGGAGTCCGTGCCCTGAAGAGCGATTTTGGCGAGACGGTTCTTCGCGACTTTGACGGTGCCACCGGCAGCGCGCATTTTCGACCGAAGGTCGTTCATTTGCGCGACGGTGATACCGGCGTAGTGGGCCACGACCACTGAACCTGCGTTCGAGAACGCACCGTTCAGGCCCGTGACGAGTTCGCGTTTTTCCGCTCTGTCCACTGCCTATCTCCAGTTGACCCCAATCCTGTTAACGGGAACATCCCATTGACGAGGACAGGCGTCGGGTTGCCTTTTGTCGGCCGGGCCATCCAGTAACGGATCTCCCGAACGACGCTCGAGGATCCTGCCCCCTTTCGCCACATCGACAGTCAAGCCGGCGATGCGCAGACAAAAGGCAAACACGGTTCGAACCTTTCATTGGAGCAATCGCTCCGTTGTCCGGTCTTCACCCGTCTCATGCAGGCCCAAATCGAATTAAGGCTTCTGGGCCGCCTGCAATCTCGGACAGGATGTCCGGAAACCTTTCGGCTTCCGGTACCGGGCCGCCGACAAGTCGGAAGTCCGGAATTCACTTGCGGATCAGCCGCTTGGCGGCCGATCCAAATGTTCGTATCAGGACGCGTTGAGCGTCGCGACGTCGAGCTTGAGGCCCGGGCCCATCGTCGAGGTGACCGACACCTTCTTGACGTAGTTGCCCTTGGCGCCAGTCGGCTTTGCCTTGGTCACCGCATCGGCGAAGGCGCGGATGTTCTCTTCCAGGGCCTTGACGTCGAACGAGACCTTGCCGACGCCGGCATGGACGATGCCAGCCTTCTCGACACGGAACTCGACGGCGCCGCCCTTGGACGCCTTGACGGCGGCGGCAACGTCGGTGGTGACGGTTCCGACCTTCGGGTTCGGCATCATGCCGCGCGGGCCGAGCACCTTGCCCAGACGGCCGACCAGCGGCATCATGTCCGGCGTGGCGATGCAGCGATCGAAATCGATCGTGCCCTTCTGGACGATGTCGACCAGATCCTCGGCACCAACGATGTCGGCGCCGGCGGCGCGCGCTTCGTCGGCCTTGTCGCCACGGGCGAACACGGCGACACGTACCGAGCGGCCGGTGCCGTTCGGCAGGTTGACCACGCCGCGGACCATCTGGTCGGCATGGCGCGGGTCGACGCCGAGGTTCATGGCGACTTCGATGGTCTCATCGAACTTCACCGAGGAACGGTCCTTGAGCAGCTTCAGCGCATCACCCAGGGCATAAGCCTTGTTGGGATCGATGCCTTCGCGGGTCTTCGATACACGCTTTGCAATCTTTGCCATGATCTTAGCCCACCACTTCCAGACCCATCGAGCGGGCGGAGCCCTCGACCATGCGCATGGCCGCTTCGACGTCGTTTGCGTTCAGGTCTTTCATCTTCGCGGTGGCAATCTCGCGGACCTTGTCACGCGAAACCGTACCGGCCTTGACCTTGCCCGGCTCCTTGGAACCAGAGGTCAGGTTCGCCGCCTTCTTCAGGAAGTAGCTCACCGGCGCCGTCTTCATGACGAAGGTGAAGGACTTGTCCTGATAGTAGGTGATGACAACCGGAACCGGCGATCCCTTTTCCATTTCCTGGGTCTGCGCGTTGAACGCCTTGCAGAACTCCATGATGTTGATGCCACGCTGACCAAGCGCCGGGCCGATCGGGGGAGACGGCGTAGCCGATCCCGCTTTCACCTGGAGCTTGAGCTGGCCTGCAATTTTCTTAGCCATCTCTTTTCCTGCCTTTGTCTATGCCGGTCATGCCGGCGGTTGCAGTCTGGTGGTGCGATCCATGCGGCCGGCTAAAGCCGCATTCGTCTCCCACCGTTCTCAGGCCGCGCTTCCGCGCCGCCTCCCCTGACCGCCAAACCGGCTTCAGGGATTTCGGATCAGCCCTTTTCGACCTGCCCGAATTCCAGATCGACAGGCACGGCGCGCCCGAAGATCGAAACTTCCACCTTGAGCCGCGCCCGCTCCTCGTCCACTTCCTGGACGAAACCGTTGAACGACGCGAAGGGACCATCCGAAACGCGGATCGCTTCGCCGATCTCGAACGTGACCGAGGGCTTGGGCCGCTCGACGCCTTCCTGCACCTGGTTCAGGATGCGCTGCGCTTCCGCCTCGGTGATCGGCACCGGCTTGGAGTCACCCAGGAAGCCGGTGACCTTCGGCGTGTTCTTGACCAGCGAGAACACGGCGTCGGTCAGATTGGCCTTCAGCAGCACATAGCCCGGGAAGAACTTGCGCTCGGCATCGACCTTGCGGCCGCGGCGAACTTCGACGACCTTCTCGGTCGGAACCACGATCTGGTGGATGTCGGCAGACAGGCCCTTCTGCTTGGCCTTGTTCTCGATATCCTCGGCGACCTTCTTTTCAAAGTTCGAATAGGCGTGGACGATGTACCAGCGCGCGGTCATTTCAAGACTTCTCCGTAATCGCCGGACTTAGCGTCCGATGCCCAGAATCTGTTCGACCGCGAGGCCCATGAGCTGATCAGCGGTGAAGAAAAAGATCATCGCGATCACTGCGAAGGCCAGAACCATCACCGTCGAGATCATCGTTTCGCGCCGCGACGGCCAAGTCACCTTGGCGGTCTCCGCGCGAACCTGCTGGAGAAAGACGAAAGGATTTGTGGTTTTCGAAGCCATATGCCGCTCTGTCTTCAAGACCCGTTGGCCGGGTCTCCTGGATGATCCCGCTGGCCGGGACGTGCCGCCTGAGCGAATTTCGCGCCGAATCAGCGCAATCATTTCGCCCATGCAAATCAGACGCGTAAAGCCGGTTTCCCAGCTCCACGCGTCGCGTGTCTGTTTCGTCTACATAAAACCGATTCTTGATCCACGCAAGTGGCAAGTCTCCGCTTTATGACCAAACACCGCCTCGGAACCATCCAGTCGTTCCGTCCCGGCTATGGCGCTCTTATGCCCCAATCGACCCTATATGGCAAGCGGGTCGCCGATTTTCAAAGGCCGGACCATGGAAATATCGTTTTGAACGCCATTCCGAAACGGCGAGACATTGGGTTGAATGCCATTCAGGGAATGGCACGGGCAGCAGGGCTCGAACCTACGACCTGCGGTTTTGGAGACCGCCGCTCTACCAACTGAGCTATGCCCGTACGTGCGCATGTCGGCGCAGCAGGCGCTTCCTAAAAGCTTCCGCACGCTCTGTAAAGAGCGGTTTGCATGCAAACACGCCTTAACCTCTGCGCCAGAAATCGGGATAGTCGACAACCAGCCCGTTGCGGTCGATTTCAAGTTCCCGCCTGAAGTCGCTGGCGCGCGATTCATAGAGATATCGCCTGCCCTCTTCGAGGCATGTGTAGCGCTGCGGGTTGGCGACGACCGTGAGGGCGGGGAAGTCGATGAAGGCAGTGGTTATCTCGGCACTCTGCCCGGCGGAAAGCTGCAATCGCCGGATCGGCAGCGTGTTGGTGAACGGCGTGATGGTCAGGTCGGGATCGAAAATGCCATCGAGCTCCGGCATCGGCAGGCCGTCCCTGGTCCAGCGACCATCGCCATCGGCGGCAAGAACAAGCGTGCGGCCGCTACCGATCATATCGACAACGACACGCCTGGCGTGCCAGCCGACATCGCAAACGATGCGGTAACGGACGGCAAAAGGCGTTTGCCCGGAGCAGACTGCGACAGAGTCGGCCGAGACCTCCCCTGCCCGCTCCTGCAGCACCAAATGTTCGAGACCCGGTCCGTCCCACTCGCGCCAACGTATGATCTTCACATCTTCCGGCATCAGCCCAACACCTCCATGGCGACTGGACGCTAGTTTGTACCCGGTGGCTGATAGGGGCCGCCCGGCACACCCCAGCCCCAGGCCGGCATCGGTTCCGTCTGCGGATCGCAGGTTTCGCCGAGATTGGAGTTCATCTTGGCCAGGCGCGATCCCCATTCGACATAGCCCATGAAGGCCGAACGGAATTCCGGATCGTCAGGCAGGCCGACCGCGTCGGCGGCATCGGCCAGGAGGCTGATCCAGCGGCGGCGCTGCTCTTCGCTCAGATGCTTGCCCAGATGGTGCATGACCATCTCGCGGTGGCCGCCGAACTGCTCGCTGTAGGTCTTCGGTCCGCCGAAAACCTCGCCGATGAAGGCCGCGACATGGGCGGGGTGATCCGGCGACATGGTCTTGAACACCGGCCCGACGATCGGGTCCTGCGCCACCTTGTCATAGAAGGTCTGGGTGAGCCGGTTCAAAGCCTCGCTGCCGCCGGCCCATTCGTAGAGTGTCGGGATATCCTGGCCCATTCTCGAGCCTCCGCCTGCCTGAAGCCGCCAGCAGCGACGATAGCGGAAAAATCGAAAGCGGCTCAACCTGCCTCGATGGCCAGTTTCGGGCTCCGTCGCCCACTACAATTTGGCCGGCGCGTCAGCCTCGGCATTGGCGGCAGGCCGGATCCGGCAATTCTCGGGTCTTGGCACCGCCTCGCAAATGGTGGCGCCGGTCAGCGCGTCGACCGATTGCAGGCTCGTCGTCAGGCCAACCTTCAGCATCATGTCGGGTTCCAGCCGGCGCTCGACCGAGCGCCGCTCGATCGCCGCGAACAGGGCGGAACTGATCGCCATCTCCTCCAGGTAGGCCTTGACCATCAGCTTTTGCCCCATCGGGTAGAGGCTAAGTCGCGCCTGGGGACCGACAAGCCGCCTGATGCCGCCGGCAAGCATGAGCGCGCAGGCCGAATCGCACTCCACGCCCGCATCGATGCTCAGCCCGGCATAGGCGCCCTCCTTGGCCAGGCAATTCCACGCTCCTGGGTCACAGCCGACGAAATCGGTGCGGCCAACGGCGACGTCGAGCTTCTTTTCATGGATAAGCCGTCCCGCCGCCAGGGCGCTGAACAGGTCGCCTCCCTTCGAGCTGATCACGACAGGCAGTTGCCGTTTGCCGAGCGTGGCGAGCAGCTGGCGCAGCTTCTGCGGGGTCTGGGGGGTGATCGCGCCTTCCGCCGAGATCCATTCCGGGCAGTCTGGATTGCAGAGCGGATTGGTGCCGCGAACGACAACGAAGCGCATGTCTTCATCGCGCCGCGCCGCCTCGGGTTCGATCGCTGGCGGAGTAGGCCTGGCCGCGGTCGCCATCAGGCCATCAGGCTTGTTCCCCGGCACTTCCCGGCAATTCGTGGCCAGGCGGCCGGGTTCGCACAGGCTCGCCGCGGTCAACAGGCCCACGGCGTCCGTGCTGGTGACCAGCTTCATCGCCAGCATGTCATCGAGGGCGATCTGGTGGATTTCGCTGGCCGGGGTGCCCTTCATCGTTTCGAGCATGCTTTGTTCGATGCCCATCTGGTCCAGGTAGGCCGCCAGCTTTTTCTCCACCGACTTGCTCATTTCGTAGGTCTTGTAGCTGCCGGCGTTCTTGCGGCTGACGATCTTCGTGTTGAGGATCTTCTTCTTGCCCCCGACGATCCGGTAGGTGGTCCGGTATTGCAATTTCGTGCGGATGTAGGTCGTGGTGATCTGATGGACGCCGAGATAGGCCCATTCGCCGGCCACTCGCCTGATGCCGCCGGCAAACATCAGAGGACAGGCGGAATTGCACATGGCGCCATAGTCGATGACATCGCCGAAGTAGCGGGCGTCACGGTCCTGGCACCCCTTCGCGTCGGGCTGGCAGCTGGAAAACACCGTCTTGCCGATGGCGATATCGAGCTTGTTCTTGCGGATCAGCCGGCCAAGCGTCAGCGCCGCCTCGACATTGCCGCCGGGAGAATCCACGACAACAGGCAGTTTCCGCCCGCCAAGCGTCTTCAGCATGCGTTTGAAGAGCGCCGGAGTTCCGGCTTCTATGGAGCCCTCGGCCGATATCCATTCCGGACAGATCGGCTCGCACCCCGCTGCGTTGCTGCGGACAATGCCGA
>NZ_RZRW01000328.1:0-6633 GCF_003998745.1 Mesorhizobium sp. M7A.F.Ca.US.014.04.1.1
CGGCCAGGACATGCCCGACAACGGTTCGGTCGTCGCCGGCAACGAGATCATCCAGCGCGCTTTGCTCAAGGTCGTGAAGAAGCCGCTCTCCTCTCGTTGACAGGCAAGCCGCGCCGACAAACCGCCGCGCTGATGCGCCGCAGTCGCAAAACCGCAACGGAAGCTTGAAATACTGCCCGGCGAGCGCCCAGATTGGAGGGCGCGGCGCAGGAACCCGGCTTAGTGAGAGACAACGAACCCTACCCCGATATCCCGTTCATCGGACGCTGGCACTATTCGCGTGCCGAGATGATCGCTGACGGTATCGTCCACGCGGTCGGCATCGTGCTGGCGATATCGGCCGGTTCCGCGCTGCTGGCGCTGGCGGCGTTTCGTGTCGGACCCGGCGAATACATCGCCGCCGCCTTCTACGTGGTTTCGCTGCTCACCGTGCTCTCGGTGTCGATGACCTACAATCTGTGGCCGGTCTCGTCGCCGGCAAAATGGGTGTTGCGGCGTTTCGACCACGCCGCGATCTATCTGCTGATCGCCGCGACCTATACGCCTTTCCTGGCGCAGCTCGAAGGCTCGCCGCTGGCGCGCTGGATGATCGTGCTGGTCTGGACCGCGGCAGCGCTGGGCATTGCCGTCAAGGTGTTCTTTCCCGGCCGTTTCGACCGGCTGGCGATCGGCTTCTATCTCGCCATTGGCTGGAGCGGCATCATCCTGGTCAAGCCGCTTGTCCAGACGCTACCGACGACATCGATAGCGCTGATCGTTGCCGGCGGCATCGTCTACTCCTGCGGCGTCATCTTCTTCGCCTGGAAGGGGCTGCGCTTCCACAATGCGCTGTGGCACGGTTTCGTCGTCACCGGCGCCAGCCTGCATCTGGCCGCCATGGTCGACTGTCTGGTCATCAATCGCCTCTGACACTATCGACGCGGCAATATTGCCAAGCGCCATTCAATTTGGTCACAATTCCGTTTAGAGTCGCGGTTTACGTGATCGGCGGCGGCATCGGAAACGGGGCACGGATGGCTTTTCTCAGATCCTTCGGCATGGGCAGACGTTCTGATGTCCTGATCTACGACCCGCATAAATTATCGAGCCCGCAGGTCTTTCTGCTGACCATGGTGATCTTCCTGGTCATCGTCGCCTTCATCGCCGCCATCCTCACCCGACAGATCTCAACCGCCTTTGGCAGCAATCCCGGCCTCAATGGCCTGATCGTCGGCGTGCTGGTGGTCGGCATCCTTTTGGCCTTCGCCCAGGTTGGGCGACTGTTTCGCGAAGTGCGCTGGGTCAACTCCTTCCGTGCCGGCTCGGAGACGACCGAACCGGTGCTGCTGGCGCCGATGAAGGCGATGATCGGCCGTTCCTCGGCGATGGCCTTCTCGACCAGTTCGATGCGCACCATGCTCGATTCCATCGCCACGCGCCTCGACGAAAGCCGCGACACCTCGCGCTATCTCGTCGGCCTGCTGGTGTTCCTCGGCCTGCTCGGCACCTTCTGGGGACTGTTGAACACCATCGGCTCGATCCGCGAAACCATCGAATCGCTCGATCCCGGCACCGGTGACGCCGCCGCGGTGCTCGATTCCCTGAAGCAGGGGCTTTCGGCGCCGCTGGCCGGCATGGGCACCGCCTTCTCGTCCTCGCTGTTCGGCCTCTCCGGCTCGCTGGTGCTCGGCTTCCTCGACCTGCAGGCCGGCCGCGCCCAGACGCGCTTCTACACCGAACTGGAAAACTGGCTTTCCTCGGTCACCGACCTGTCGTCGGACATCGTCGTCGCCGACCCGGCCAAAACCGAATCCTCCGACGAGATCCGGGTGCTGTCGGAACGGCTGCGCTCGATGCAGGAGAATGGCGGCGGCTCCAACCCGCGCGTCGCCACCGCCATGGCCAATCTCGCCGACGGCATTTCCGGCCTGGTCAAGAATATGCGCTCGGAACAGCAGATCATGCGCGACTGGGTCGAGGCCCAGTCCGACGAGCAGAAGGCGATGCGCAACACGCTGGAAAAGATCGCCGATGCCCTGAAGAAGCCCGGAGTGCACTGAAGTGGCGCTCGCCAGGGGCCGGCGCACCGATCGCCGCATCGACTACTGGCCGGGCTTCGTCGACGCGCTGTCGACGCTGCTTTTGGCGATCATGTTTCTGCTCACGGTCTTCGTGCTGGCGCAGTTCCTGCTGGGACGCGAAATCTCCGGCAAGGATACGGCGCTCTCGCGCCTCAACTCGCAGATCAACGAACTGACCCAACTGCTGGCGCTGGAGCGCTCGACGGCGCAGGACAAGGATGATTCCCTGGCCAATCTGCAGGCGTCGCTGTCGGCCGCGCAAGCGGAAAAGAGCCGGCTCGAACGATTGCTGGCGCAAGGTGCCGGTGGCGGCGACGCCGCCAATCAGCGTGCAGCGGCGCTCGGCGGCGAACTCGACAGCCAGCGCCAGATCAGCCAGCAGGCGCTGAGCCAGGTCGAGATACTCAACCAGCAGATCGCGGCGCTGCGCAAGCAGATCGGCGCGCTCGAGGATGCGCTCAACGTCTCCGAAATCCGCGACCGCGATTCCAACACCAAGATCGCCGATCTCGGCCGCCGCCTCAACGTCGCGCTGGCGCAGCGCGTGCAGGAGTTGAACCGCTACCGCTCCGACTTCTTCGGCCGTTTGCGCGAAATCCTCGCCGACCGCGAGAACATCCGCATCGTCGGCGACCGCTTCGTCTTCCAGTCGGAAGTGCTGTTCCCAACGGGCTCCGAGGTGATCAACGATGCCGGCAAGGTCGAGATGAAGAAACTCGCCGACGCCATCATCGAGTTGCAGAAGGAAATCCCGCCCGAGATCAACTGGGTGCTGCGCGTCGACGGCCATACCGACAACAAGCCGCTCTCCGGCACCGGCCGCTACCGCGACAATTGGGAACTGTCGACGGCGCGTTCGACCTCGGTGGTGAAATTTCTGATCGAGAACGGCGTGCCGGCCAACCGCCTGGTCGCGGCAGGCTTCGGTGAGTTCCAGCCGCTCGATCCCGCCGACACCGAAGAGGCGCGCAACAAGAACCGCCGTATTGAACTGAAGCTCACCGAACGTTGATCGAAAATCACGCGAACTTGTTCGCCGGTTCAACCCTAGGGCGCAGATGGAGGCGGGCAAGGCCTGAAAAGATTATCTTTTTTTAATTACACATTGTCGCAGGGCGGTCCTAGCCTGCCGCCCGGGCCGAGAACCGCCGGCGATGAATCCCCCCTCATCGCGACGCGACGGAACCGGACGGCCCAAGGCTGGAAGGCAGGCGGACAACCGCCGCCTCCCTCTACAAGAGGAGACGCGTGATGCGCTCTTTCACTCCCAAGACCTCGCTTAGAACTGCAACACTCACGGCGCTCCTCATCGCCGTTCCGCTTGCCGGCGCCTATGCCGCGGGCCATCACAAGGGCGCTCTCGACGCGACCGATCCAACCGATATGACTGGCCCGCGTGTCGAGGCGCTTATCCAACAGGTGCAGGGCGTCCGGCAGGGCATCGTGGACGCAAGACAGGCCAACAACATCACCCCGGCTGTGGCGGAACGCCTGGAAATGCGCACGGCCCACATCAGTCAGGCGGCAGAGAAAGTCGCCGCCTCCGATCACGGCAGGATACCGGCCGCGCAATACCATGATCTGCTGCGCCGTCTCGACAATGTCGACCAGCGGCTGATGATCGACACCGGCAGCGGCTTCATGATCGGCGACGGCGCCGACGGCGGCAATTACCCGAACGGCTGAGGCCATAGCGCCCGAAACGGTCCAAGAGGAAGGAACCGCCTGGCGCCTTCGAGAGCGATCCCGCGGGCGTCCTTTTTACCAGCCGAGCAATACCGCGATCAGGGCGATCACCGCCGGCACGGTCTGGATGAACAGGATCTTGCGCCCGACCGTTGCCGCGCCATAGAGGCCGGCAATGGCCACGCAAGCCAGAAAGAAGACCTTGACCTGGAACCCGGCCGCACCAAGGTATAGCCCCCAGATCAACCCGGCGGCGAGGAACCCGTTATAAAGTCCCTGATTGGCCGCGAGCACTTTCGAGGCACTGGCGAATTCCGGGGTCAGGTTGAAAGCCTTGTGCCCGCGCGGCGTGTCCCACAGCACCATCTCCAGATAGACGATGTAGGCATGGATCAAGGCCACCAGCCCGACCAGGATGTTGCCGATCATTTTTTCCCCCTTGATGTGTTGCCGGCAGCATTTCATGCGCGGCCTCGCCTGCGCAAGGTGCATTTGCCGGACGGCATCCGAGGGTTGCCAACGCTTTTGCGTTGGTGTCTTTTCGCGCCGTCCCAATCACGGAAGTCGCCATGTCCTTTCAGAAACTCGACGACCTCGGTCACAAGCTCGAAGCGCTCGAGCATGCGCTGGCCATCCTCGGTGCCGATGAGGCCACGCACATGGCCGTCGGCGGCGGCGAGAAGCGTGCCGAGGCGATGTCGGCACTGGCCGGCATGTATCACACCAGGGCAACGGCGCCCGAGATAGCAGACTGGATCGCCGCGGCCGAACAGGAAGCGCTGGGGGAGGAGCAGCGCGCCGCCGTCTCGGAACTGCGGCGGCAATACACCAACCTGACCTGCCTGCCGGTCGAATTCGTCGAACGCCAGACGACCGCGCGCATGCGTTGCGAGCAGCTGTGGCGCGGCCTGCGCGCCAAGAACGACTGGGCAGGCTTCCAGCCGGCGCTGGAAGGCGTCGTGGCGCTGGTGCGCGAGGAGGCGGCGCTGCGTGCCGATGTGCTCGGCCTGGCCCCCTATGACGCGCTGATGGAGCAGTACGACCCCGGCAACCGCACCGCCGACATCACGCCTGTGTTCAGCGACCTGAAGGCTTTTCTGAAAAGTTTCGTGCCGGAGGCGCTGGCGATCCAGGACGCACGGCAGCGCAAGCGCCCGCTGAAGCCGCTTTCGGGCACCTATGCGATCGATCGGCAGCGCGAGCTCGGCCTTGCCATGATGACGGCAGTCGGCTTCGACCTGACGCATGGGTCGCTGTCGGTGTCGCACCACCCTTTCTGCGGCGGCGTGCCGAGCGACGTGCGTATCACCACCCGCTACAAGACGTCCGACTTCCTGTCGGCGCTGATGGGCGTGCTGCACGAGACCGGCCATGCGCTCTACGAACAGAACCTGCCCAAGGCATGGTCGCACTGGCCGCTCGGCAAAGCGCGCGGCATGGCCGTGCATGAAAGCCAGAGCCTGTTCGTCGAGAAGCAGCTAGGCCGCAACCCGGCCTTCTGGCGCTGGGCGCTGCCAGTGGTTGAAAAGCATCTCGGCGAAGCCTGGTCGCTCGACGACATCCTGCCGCACGTGCATCGCGTCGGACGCGGCCTGATCCGGGTCGATGCCGACGAGGTGACCTATCCCCTGCATGTCATCCTGCGCTACGAACTGGAACAGGAACTCGTCTCGGGCCGGCTGGAGGTGGCCGATCTGCCCGAAGCCTGGGACGCCAAGATGCGCGACTACCTCGGCCTTTCCACCATCGACAACCCAGCCGACGGGCCAATGCAGGACGTGCATTGGCCCGGGGCAGCTTTCGGCTACTTCCCCTCCTACACGCTGGGCGCGATGATGGCAGCACAGCAATGGGCGGCGCTGACGCGGGAGCATCCTGCCGCCGACGAGGATCTCGCCAAAGGCAATTTCGAGGCGATCAACGACTGGCGCCGCCAAAAAATCTGGTCACAGGGGTCACGCTGGTCGACGCCGGACCTGCTCGAACGCGCCACAGGCGAAAAGCTCAACGCCACCTATTTCGTGAACCATCTGAAACAGCGCTATGGAGCCGCATAGCGGCTGTCGCCACAGCGCCAGATCTGCCTATTCCGCCGCGCCCCTGAAAGCACTGGCGCCGGTTTCGAACTGCAGCTTGGCCAGCCGTGCATAGATGCCGCCCTTGGCGACAAGGCTTTGATGCGTGCCTTCCTCGACGATCGAGCCCCCATCCATGACCAGGATCCTGTCGGCCTTCAGCACCGTTGCCAGGCGGTGGGCGATGACGATCGTGGTGCGGCCCTGCATCAGCCGTTCCAATGCCGTCTGCACCAGCGTTTCGCTTTCGGCGTCGAGTGCCGAGGTGGCCTCGTCGAGCAACAGGATCGGCGCGTCGCGCAAGATGGCACGGGCGATCGCAACCCGCTGGCGCTGACCGCCTGACAGCGTCACGCCGCGCTCGCCGACTTGGCTGTCATAGCCTTTTTCCAGCTTGAGGATGAATTCATCGGCAAGTGCATCCTTCGCCGCCGTCTCGATTTCGGTCTTGCTGGCTCCCGGCCGGCCGAAACCGATATTGTCACGCGCGCTTGCCGCGAAAATGGTGACGTCCTGCGGCACGATGGCGATGCGCTGGCGGACCGAAACGGGATCGGCCTCGCGCACATCGACGCCGTCGATCAGGATCTTGCCTGTTTCGGGATCGTAAAAACGCAGGATCAGCGAAAACACCGTGCTCTTGCCGGCCCCTGACGGCCCGACGATCGCCACCGTCTCGCCCGGCATGACCTGAAAGCTTAAGCCGTGCACGGCGGCGCGGTCGGGCCTTGCCGGGTAGGAGAAGGAGATATTGTCGAAGACGATCGCGCCCTTGGCGACGGCCGGCAGCGGCTTCGGATCGGCGGGAGCCT
>NZ_RZRW01000329.1:0-6630 GCF_003998745.1 Mesorhizobium sp. M7A.F.Ca.US.014.04.1.1
GATATTCGGTCGGCAATGCCACCGCCGGCCCGGCCACTTGCTCAAGCCACTGCCAGCGGCTCTCGTGCAACTGGCCGAGATTGGCATTGCCAGCGTGAAAGACTTCTTTGCCGTGCGGCATCTAGTTATGGCCCACTTGCGAAACTATTGGACCAAACCACGAAAGAAGTCGTCTCGCAAGCGGCTTATAAGGCACCGTCCCTAGGGTGGCCGCAAGGAGCGTCCGCCAGTTGCCTGCGGGCGTGCCCGCCAAAAAGACCACGGAGCCTACCTTGACCGATACGACAGCAGCCAGCGTCGCCCCACCGGCGAGCGCCAGTCACGCCTCAGCCCAGGCGACGGCCTTCACCGTCATCCTGGCGGTGAGCTTCTGCCACTGCATCAACGACATCATGCAGTCGCTGCTATCGGCCATTTACCCGCTCCTGAAAGAGAATTATGGCCTCGATTTCTGGCAGATCGGCTTGTTGACCTTCACTTTCCAGGTGACCGCATCCTTGCTGCAGCCGCTGATCGGCATGATCACCGACAAGCGGCCGATGCCCTATTCGCTGCCCTATGGCATGGCGTCGTCGCTGATCGGCCTGATCGTGCTCGCCTATGCCGGGCATTATTCGCTGCTGCTGATCGGTGCCTCGCTGATCGGCATCGGCTCGGCGATCTTCCACCCGGAATCCTCGCGCATCGCCCGCTTCGCTTCCGGCGGCCGCTTCGGCCTGGCGCAGTCGCTGTTCCAGGTGGGCGGCAATTTCGGCCAGTCCATGGGGCCGCTGCTGGCGGCCTTCATCGTCGTGCCGTTCGGCCAGACCAGCATTTCCTGGTTCGCCGTCGGCTCGCTGATCGGCATCATCGTTTTGTGGCAGGTCGGCGGCTGGTACAGCCGGCTGCGTGCCGCGCAGGGCACCCGCAAGGCGGCGAGCTTCGTTTCGCCCTTCCCGCGCCGCAAGGTGATGAATGCATTGATCGTGCTGACACTGCTGGTTCTGAGCAAGAATGCCTACATCGCCAGCCTCGCCAGCTACTACACCTTCTATTCCATGCATAAGTTCGGCGTTTCTGTGCAGATGAGCCAGGTCATGCTGTTCCTGTTCCTCGGCGCCTCGGCGCTGGGCATCCTGCTCGGCGGCCCGTTCGGCGACCGCTATGGGCAAAAGGCGATGATCTGGTTCTCCATCGTCGGCGTGCTGCCCTTCACGCTCGCCCTGCCCTACGCCAATCTGGAATGGACGATGGTGCTGACGGTGCTGATCGGGCTGATCCTCTCCTCGGCCTTCTCCAACATTGTCGTCTTTGCGCAGGAACTCGTGCCGGGTCGCGTCGGCATGATCGCCGGCATCTTCTTCGGCTTCGCCTTCGGCATGGGCGGCATCGCGGCGGCCGTGCTCGGCGTCGTCGCCGACATGAAGGGCATCGATTTCGTCTTCCAGATCTGCTCCTATTTGCCGTTTCTTGGATTGCTGACCGTGTTCCTGCCCAACATGAAGGAAGCGCGCAAGGCGCAGGCGGCCGCCTAGATCAGGCCTGAAACCCACGCAAGGAAAAGCACCCGCCAGACGGCGGGTGCTTTTTTCGTTCCAACGGCCTATGCTTTGAAGAAGGCCAGCAGGTCGGCGTTGACGATGTCTGCATGGGTCGTGGCCATGCCGTGCGGGAAGCCCTTGTAGACCTTGAGCTCGCCCTTCTTGAGCAGCTTGATCGTCAGCAGCGCCGAGTCCGCGATGGGAACGATCTGGTCGTCGTCGCCGTGCATGACCAGCACAGGCACGTCGATCGCCTTCAGATCCTCGGTGAAGTCGGTTTCCGAAAAGGCCTTGATGCAATCATAATGCGCCTTGGTGCCGCCCATCATGCCCTGGCGCCACCAATTATCGATGACGCCCTGCGATACCTCTGCGCCCGGGCGGTTGAAGCCGTAGAACGGACCTGATGGAACGTCGCGGAAGAACTGGGCGCGATTGGCTGCCTGCGCGGAGCGGAAGCCGTCGAACACTTCGATCGGCAGGCCGCCGGGATTGGCGGCAGTCTTGAGCATGATTGGCGGCACCGCGCCGATCAGCACCGCCTTGGCGACACGGCCGCCGGCGCCATACTTGGCGACATAACGCGCCACTTCGCCGCCGCCGGTCGAATGGCCGACATGGATGGCGTTCTTGAGGTCCAGATGGGCTGCGAGTTCCGCTACGTCGGCGGCATAGGTGTCCATCTCGTTGCCGATATCCGTCTGGGTCGAGCGGCCATGGCCTCGGCGATCATGGGCAATGACACGGTAGCCCTGTGACACGAAGAACAGCATCTGGGCGTCCCAATCGTCGCTGCTCAACGGCCAGCCGTGATGAAAGACGACAGGCTGCCCGGTCCCCGGTCCTTGTAGTAAATCTGCGTTCCGTCCCTGGTGGTGATCATGCCGCTGCCGGAGCTGGGTTTGGTTTGCGAGGTCATCTCAATCTCCTTCTGGTTACTTTCGCGATAAACAATATCGCGATATCGATATAGCTAACGCGGCCTAAAACCCTTGTCCACAAAAATATGTATCGCGATATCATTTTTCGTGGTATCGATTTGATGCCCACATTGGCAAAAGGAATGCGCCGTGCCTCTCCCGTTGGACAATCAGCTCTGTTTCACGCTCTATGCCACCAGCATGGCCATCAACCGCACCTACAAGCCGATGCTGGACGAGATGGGCATCACCTATCCCCAGTACCTGGTGTTGAACGCGCTTGGAGAGGCCGACGGCATGTCGGTCGGCACCATCGCCCATCGGCTCGCTTTGGAATCGAGCACCGTCACGCCGCTGGTGAAGCGAATGGAGCAGGCCGGGCTGGTGACCCGCCAGCGCAGCCAGACCGACGAGCGCCAGGTGCAGGTTGATCTGACATCAGCCGGGCGCGCACTGCTTGTCCAATGCAACTGCCTGAACGAAGCCTTGGTCGAACGCTCGGGCATGACGCTGACTGAGCTCGATGCGCTGAACCGGCAGATCCAGGCGTTACGCGCCGCGTTGACCGGCGACCGCTAGCACGGCTTGACGACGGCTAGCCAAACGTCGGAAGAGGCCACCATCATGCGGACTTAAGCACGGCAAATGGCCGTTTGCGCATGGCTCGCTTTGCCTGGAAACTGACGGCGGGAGCGGGACGGCCGACATGGAAGCCCTGGATCTTGTCTATGCCGAATTCGCGCATAAGGGCCATCTGCTCGTCTGTCTCCACCCCTTCGACCAGGATTTTGTGGCCGCGATTTCGAACCAGGGTGATAATGTCCTGCAGCATCGCCTTGCCGCTCGGGGAGCTGCAGTCATGCAGAAACGAGCGATCGATCTTCACCGTATCGAAATCGATCAGGCGAAGCCACGAAAGACCCGCGAAGCCGGTCCCGAAATCATCAAGCCAGATCTTGATCCCGAGCAGCTTCAGGTCGCTGATGCAGCGCAGGATGTCGGAGTGCATCTCCATCTCCAGCCCTTCGGTGATCTCGAAGGCCAGCCTGCTGCCTGCGACGCCGGTCTCGCCCAGAATGGTCGCGACCGACGTCGCGAAGCCCGGTGTCTTGAGCTGGATCGGGGAGACGTTGACACTGACGACACGGACGTGGTCGTCCGCCAGCAGTTCGGCGCACACTGTCCTTATCGCCCAGCGCCCGAGTTCCAGGATCGCGCCGGTCCGTTCGGCGACCGGAATGAACAGGCTCGGCGGAACCGATGTGCCGTCGAGCATCTTGAGGCGCATCAGAGCCTCCACCGCTTCAACCCGGTCCGATTTGACATCCTGGATAGGCTGGTAAACGAGTGAAACGAGATTCTGGCCGATCGCGATCTTCAGCAAAGCCGCAATGTTCTCGCTCTCGTCACTGCTTTGCGGGTCGGTTGGATCGAACAGCCGGGCACAATTTCGGCCGCCGGCTTTTGCCAGATAGAGAGCGCGATCGGCCTCGTGAATGATTTTCTCCAGCTTGGCCCCGGTCTGCGTCCGGGTGAATGCGGCGCCAACGCTTACCGTTACGATCGAGACGCCGTCGCGCCGCAGTTCGTGCGTCAGAGCCAGGTTCTCCACCGTGCTACAAATGGCTTCCGCAATGTCCAGGATCTGCTCCTTTTTCTCCATGCGAGCCAGGACGATGAACTCTTCGCCGCCATAGCGGCCGATGGAGCCATTATACTGTTTGATCATATCGCTAAGGGCATTGGCGACATGGATCAGGCAGCGGTCGCCTTCCTGATGGCCGTAGCAGTCATTGAACTTCTTGAAGAAGTCCACGTCGATGAGGATCGCCCCAAAGCTGGTGCCGACCTTTTGCCAATCGTTCCAGTAGTCTCGCAGCTTCTCGTCGATCGCGCGCCGGTTCTCCAGACCCGTGAGCGGATCGGTCCGCGACAACCTCAGCAGGGCCTTGCCGCGTTCGGTCGCCTCATTGTGCTGGATCTTGGCTTCCAGGGCGTTCAGGAAGACGTTGTAGCGTTCCTCATTCAGTTTCCAGTTCACATATGAGGTGAACGTGAAACAAGAAACATAGAAAGCCCCAAATACCATTTTGTATATGAGAGTTGAGGGAACAAAGTAATTTACGATATAAAGTATACATAAGATTATTGTCGAGGTTACGATAGAAAGCTTGAAATTGAATGTAAAGAAAAGATTGGCGCTCATCATGAATATGGTCCCAAAGACCATATAGTAAGAGACGCTTTCCTTGTCCGCGCCCATAATCGCCGGACACAGCCAACCAACATAGCCAAAGATGATGGCCCCGGCGCAGGTCACGTCGAGCCATTCCGTCCCGACGCCGTGGCGAAGCTGCGCTTCCAGGATCAAAAGCGCGCTCAAGCCGACCGCGAAGCGCGCCGTGATCGTATAGGCGGCCACATCCGGGATCAGCAGCAGATCCGTTGCCGAAAACAAGAGATAGATCGCAACTGCGATCCAAAGCCCTGGCCTGGCCTCCCCTCTTCGCGTCGCCCGGGCTTCGGTGCGGTAGAGGGCGCGAAGTTCGTCGGCCCCCAGTTCGTAGCGCGGCTCGTACGGCTCAGCGTCAACCGTATCGGCCAATGCGGATGACACGTGTTCGTTCATCACAATCGACCCCTTTTGAAAGGGATTTTGTTTTCCGAACTCATTTCCAGCTTCTGCCCCCACGCGGGCCGGCTCCTTGGGACGCGACGGCGATTGCGAACGCCGGGCAAACAAATGCAATCGCGCAAGACAAGTTTCCGTTAACTCGAACCCGGAATCCGGCTCGGAAACTGATTAACCAACGAACATGGTTGGCGGGAAATTAATCATAAACCTAAAATGCCGTCGGCCCGACATTGGCAAAGGGAGCATTCTACGCAATAAGTTAACCGACTGTTAACTATGGAGTGATGGCGTGCAGACCGTTCTTGATGGCAAAAGCTTGATTACTGCCGAGATGCTCGCCGGCACGCTGCCTCGGGGAAAGATCGAGCATCATGGCGAAGCGTTCGAAACCGCGCGCGCGGAGCTTGCCCTCATTCTCCACGCGACACAGCAGCAGGTCGAACAGGACAAGAACCCGGCCGAGATCGTCGGCCGCTTGCTGTCCTTCCTCAATGGCCTGCATTCCAAGGTTCATCCCGACGTCTGGCATGCGTTGATACCGGTCGCGCAGAACCATCCGATCCTGAAGTATTTTCTCGAGGATCCACTGACGCACTGGTCCTTCACCAAACCCAGGGGCTATTCCGGCGACGCGCAGTTGCTCGACTACATCTATTGTGATCCGCACGTGGCAGAGAGCGTGGCGAACGCCTCGGAGGTCGGCAAAGCACTCTATAGCCATACCCAGAACGTACCGTCATGCGTCGCGGCCCGGGAACGACGCGACCTCCTGACCCGATATGTCGACGAGATCGCGGCCAAGAACGGACCGGAAACCGAGGTTCTGGCGATCGCGGCCGGCCATTTGCGGGAAGCCAATCGTTCGGTCGCCCTGACGGAGGGCCGTCTCAAGCGCTGGGTTGCGCTCGACCAGGATCCCCAGAGCGTTGGGCTGATCTCGCGCGACTTCCAGGGCACCGCCGTCGAAGCCATCGACGGCTCGGTGCGAACCGTGCTCACGCGGGGCCACAAGCTCGGCAAATTCGACTTCATCTACGCCTCCGGCCTTTACGACTACCTCGCCCACAACGTCGCGGTGAAACTCACGAAGACCTGCCTGCAGATGTTGAAGCCGAACGGAACATTCCTGTTCGCCAACTACGCCGAGGGCACCCCCGACGCGGGGTATCGGGAGACGTTCATGGACTGGGTGTTGCTGCTGCGATCGGAGGTCGATATGTGGAACATCGTCAATGCCAGCGTCGACCGCAACACCGTCGAGGCGCAGGTATTCTTCGGCGAGAACCGCAACGTGCTCTATGCCGTCATCGAAAAGCGCGGATAGCGGCCGTCTGGGCTGCACCAGGCCGGTCGTGCCTTTGGCTTGCACCTCCGGCCGCCTTCCGCTATAGAGCCGCCACCCGCGTAGACACCCTTGGAGGCAACGCGGCGGAAGGCCGCCTTCCCGCATGATCCCGAAAAGTGGATTCCGGTTTTCGGACCAGATCATGCATGGGTATGTCGGCTTTCGACGTTTACGGTCCAGGCACTCTGCCCACCGTGAGCGCTCCAGAAC